>NZ_AEWE02000010.1:39586-75472 GCF_000190455.2 Pseudomonas sp. TJI-51 | reverse complement strand
GGGCCGCAAGGCGGCCCCGGTTCATTCAGGCGTATTGATACCCGCCTGCCACGCCTGCCTACACCCTAAGTCTTGCCACCCCGACCCAAACAGGTCCCAAGACCAAATCACCGCGCCACACCCTCCGCCCCAAAGCACCCGCCAACCCACGCCAAAGCAGCGTTCCGGGTGGCCTGCCGGCTTCTGATAATCGCCTCCGACACCCTGTCCCCCGTTTGGAGCGCGCCATGCACAACAACAAAAAGCACCTGCCGCCTCGTTTTCTCGCTGCTGCCTTCGCCAGTGTTTCCGCCTTGGGCCTGAGCGGTGCCGCCGAGGCCGAGATCATGCTGTACGACAAGGACCAGACGACATTCTCTACCGATGGCTACATCAACGCCTTCTATGTCAACAGCAAGGTCGACCGCGAGGGCGAGCAGTTCGACCGGCGCCAGTCGCGGGTGAAGATGGGCTTTTTGCCCAACTACATCGGTTTCAACATGGGCAAGCAGGTAGACGACCTGAAACTCGGCGCGCGGGCGTCGTTCTGGGTCACCATCAACGACAGCGAAACCAACGGCACCGATACCGCCATCGACGTGCGCCAGTTCTACGGCACGGTGGCCAACCCTGAGTGGGGCGAAGTGCTGATCGGCAAGGACTTTGGCCTGTTCGCGCGCTCCAACATCCTGTTGGACGAGCTGCTGGCCGGTTATGGCCAGGTCAGTGACACGCTGGGCCTGGTGGATGGCGGCGGGGTGTCGTTCGGCAACATCGGCAGCGGTTATCCCTATCCGTTTCCCACCTCGCAGATCACCTACCGCACGCCGGTGATGGACGGCCTGCGCGTGGCGGTCGGCATCATGGACCCTGTGGATACCAACGACAGCAGCCCGACCGGCAAGGCCTACCAGGAAAACCCACGCACCGAGAGCGAAATCACCTACCAGTTCGACCTGGCGGGGGCGCAGATCTACAGCTGGGTCAACGGTAGCTACCAGACCTCGGACAACACCGACTCGACGGTCAAGTCCGTCACCTCCAAGGGGGTCGGCTATGGGGTGCAGGCGAAGCTGGGCGGCTGGTCATTGACCGGCTCTGGGTTCCAGGCCAAGGGCATCAACCCGTTCTTCACCAATAACGCGGGCGAGCCGGTGTTGCGTAATGTGGACAGCGACGGCTACCTGTTACAAGGCTCCTACAAGTTCGGCAAAAACCGCGTGGCGCTGTCGTATGGCAAGACCAAGGACGATGGCAACGGTGCGGTGGGCAGCGGTGCCGACTACAAGACCCGTGGCGTAGCGTTGTTCCACGACGTCAACGACAACCTCAAGCTGGTGGCCGAGTACAACCAGTTCTCCATCGATGGGCATGAGGGCAGTGCGCAGAATGAAGACACCGATACCTTGGCTGTGGGCGCGGTGCTGACCTGGTAAGCACGGGGCGGCAAGGCAGGCGCAGGTGAAGCTGGCACTTACACCCTTGGAACCGCCCACCCGCTACCCAAGTAGCATTCGCCCCACGTACCCGGCTTCGTACACTGCACCTTCAGCCGCCCTGCGCCGGAGACTTTGATGCAACAGGCCCTCAACGACGGTGTGCTCAGCGCCATGTCCCAGGCCACCGATGCCCGGTTGGCCGCCCAGGACCTGGCGCGACAGCTACTGCACCCCCACCTGGGCCTGGTGCTGTTTTTCTGTTCCGCCGAATACAACCTGCAGGAACTGGCCCAGGCGTTGGAACAGGGGTTTGGCGGCATCCGCCTGGTGGGGTGCACCAGTGCCGGCGAAATCACCCCTCAGGGGTACGGCCGCAACTGCGTGACCGCGCTGGGCTTCGATCACCGGCACTTTTCCATCGCCACCGGGCTGATCGACGAAATGGAGCACTTCAGCCTCATCGATGCGCAACAGATGGTCGAGCGCCTGGTCGGCACCTGCCGCAGCAATTCGTTGGCGCCGATCAAGGGCCACAGCTTCGCCCTGACCCTGCTCGACGGGCTGTCCAGCCGGGAGGAAATGGTCCTCGCTGCCCTCAGCGCGGCGTTGGGGGACATCCCGCACTTCGGCGGTTCGGCCGGCGACGACAACTACCTCAACCGCACGCATGTCTACCACGGCGGCGCCTTCCACAGCGGCGCAGCGGTGGTGGTGCTGGTCAACACCTGGCTCGACTTCGAAGTGTTCACCACCCATCACATCCAGCCGCGCCAGGAAAAACTGGTGGTCACTGGCGCCGACAGCGGCCAGCGCCGGGTATTCGAGCTGAATGCCGAACCCGCTGCCGAGGAATATGCCCGGCTCATCGGTGTGCCGGTGGCGGCGCTCGATTACCGGGTGTTCGCCGCGCACCCGTTGGCCGTGCGCATTCACGACCAGTACTACATGCGCGCCGTCCAGCGTGTGCACGATGACTTGAGCCTGAGTTTCTACTGTGCCGTGGAGAACGGCATCGTGCTCACGGCCATGACCCCAGGGCCGTTGCTGCCGAACCTGCATGAGCTGTTCGACGGCCTGCACCAGCGCCTGGGCCCGCTGTTGTTGACCATTGGTTGCGACTGCTTCCTGCGGCGTCTGGAACTGGAGGGGCAACACAGCCTGGAACTGGTGGGGGCGTTTCTGCGCGAGCAACGGGTGATCGGGTTCAACACCTACGGAGAACAGTTCAATGGCATGCATATCAACCAGACCTTCACCGGCGTCGCCATTGCCCGCAACCGGCCTCCTGTCGGTCGCTGACCTGCAGGCCGAGGTGGCCCGGCTGCAGCAGCAGAACCATAAGCTGCAGCGCATCAATGGTGCGCTGATCGAACGTGTCGAGTCCGGGGTCACCCGCGGCAACGACCCGTACGCGGCGTTTCAGCATTCGGTGGTGCTGGCCGAGCAGGTGCGCGAGCGCACCGATGCGCTGAGCCAGGCCATGGCCGAGTTGAAGGCGGTGAACCACCTGCTCAGCGAGGCCCGGCAGCGGGCCGAGACCGCGCACCAGCACCAGATTCGCCTGATCACCGACAACGTTCCGGCGTTGATCGCCTACCTCAATGCCGACCTGGTCTATGAATTCACCAACAAGGTGTATGAGGAATGGTACTGCTGGCCGCGTGGCGTGATGCTGGGGCAAAGCCTGCGCGAGGCCCACAGCGAACAGCACTACCAACGCCTCGAGGCCTATGTGACGCGGGCATTGGCGGGCGAGAGCGTGACCTTCGAGTTTGCCGAAACCAACATCAAGGGCCAGGAGCGCTACATGCTGCGCTCCTATGTCCCCAACCGCCTGGCCAGCGGCGAGGTGGTGGGTATCTTCGTGTTGATCCGCGATATCACCGAGCGGCGCAATACCGCGCAGGCATTGCACCAGGCCTATCAGCACCTGGAGCAGCGGGTGCGTGAGCGCACGGCGGAGCTGACCAGCCTCAACGACCAGTTGCTGCAGGAAATTGAAGAGCGCAGCCAGGCGCAAGCGCGGCTGCGCGAAGCCAAGCGCGAGGCCGAACAGGCCAACCTGTCGAAAACCAAGTTTCTGGCTGCGGTCAGCCATGATTTGCTGCAACCGCTGAATGCGGCGCGGCTGTTCACCAGCGCGTTGCTGGAAAGCCGCGAACCGCAGCACAGTGCCCAGTTGGTCCGCAATGTCAGCAACTCGCTGGAGGATGTGGAGAGCCTGCTGGGCACCCTGGTCGACATTTCCAAACTTGATGCGGGCGTGATCAAGGCCGATATCGCGCCTTTCGCGCTCAGCGAGCTGCTGGACAACCTGGCGGCCGAATATGCCCAGGTCGCGCGTAGCGAGGGCCTGGCCCTGCATTTTGTGGGGTGTTCGGCGGTGGTGCGCAGTGATATCCAGCTGTTGGCGCGCATTCTGCGCAACCTGCTCAGCAATGCCATCCGTTACACCCGCAGCGGGCGGGTGGTGCTGGGTTGCCGGCGCCTGCGTGGCGGCCTGCGGATCGAGGTGTGGGACAGCGGCATCGGCATCGCCGAAGAACACCTGGAGGAAATGTTCCAGGAGTTCCGGCGCGGTGATGTGCAGCGCCCTGAGCAGGATCGCGGGCTGGGCCTGGGCCTGGCGATCGTGGAGAAGATCGCCGGTATCCTGGGCCATCGCATCCGCGTGCGGTCATGGCTGGGCAAGGGATCGGTGTTTGCCGTCGAGGTCCCGTTGAGCACCGTTGCGCCCAAGGCGCAGCCGAGCCAGCCTCTGTGCGAGCCGATGTTCGAACGCCTGCGTGGGGCGCAAGTCTGGGTGCTGGACAACGATGCGGCCATTTGTGCCGGCATGCGCACGCTGCTCGAAGGCTGGGGGTGCAAGGTGATCACCGCGCTGTCGGAGGAAGACCTCGCGCGCCAGGTAGACAATTACCACGCCGAGGCCAACCTGCTGATTGCCGACTACCACCTGGACAATGACTGCAACGGCCTCGACGCGGTGGCGCGGATCAATGCCCGCCGCACCCAGCCGCTACCGGCGCTGATGATCACGGCCAACTACAGCAACGACCTCAAGCAGCAGATCCGTGAGCTGGGCCATACCCTGATGCACAAGCCGGTGCGGCCGTTGAAATTGAAGACTGCAATGAGCCATTTGCTGGGCAACCAAGGCTAGGGCCGGGTGTGCTATGGGGGCTGCAACGCGGCCCCCATGAAGCTGGAGACGGTCAGCGCCGCAGGTAGTCGGCGAAGTCGATATCGCCCGCACTGAGAATGGCCTGCACGCGGTTGTGCACATTGAGCTTGCGCAAGATCGCCGACACATGCGCCTTGACCGTGGTCTCGGCGATATCCAGGGTGTAGGCAATCTGCTTGTTCGATTCCCCCTTGGTCATGCGTTCCAGTACCAGCAACTGCTTGCGGGTCAAGGCCTGGAGCATTTCCGGCGGGAAGCTCGGCGCATCGTTCTGGCGCCGGCCGGTGCTGCTTTTCTGCGCGCGGATGATGTCGGGCGGCAGGTAGACATTACCGTTGAGGATCTGCTCGATCGCCTCGATCATCTGTGCGCGCGGCGAGGACTTGGTGATGAAACCCACCGCGCCGTAGGTGATGGCCTGCAGCACGATCTGTTTCTCCTGTTCGGCCGACACGATCACCACCGGCGTGGTCGGTGCTTCGTTGCGCAGGGTGATCAGGCCGTTGAGGCCGTGCATGCCGGGCATGTTCAGGTCGAGCAGGATCAGGTCGAGGTCGTCATGCGCCTGGGTCAGCGCCAGGGCGCTGTCCAGGTCGGCGGTTTCCATGACCTCGCTGCCTTGGAACCCATCGCTGATGACGTTGTGGATGGCTTCGCGAAACAGGGGGTGATCGTCGGCAATCAGAATTTTGTACATGGCCTTTTCACCTTGTTTTTATTGGATGGAGCAGGGCACGCAGTGGCAGTTGAACAGATCAGGGCAAAGGCACCGGTTGCGCCGGCTGCAGCGGCAGGTTGGCCTGCTGCCACGCGTCAACGCCGTCGCGGTACCAGTACAGGTTGTGGTAACCCAGGGCTTTAGCGCGTTTTACCGCGTTCCAGCTCAGCCAGCAATCGGCGCGGCAGTAGAACACCACAGGCTGGTCGGGGTGCCCGGCGGTGGCGCTTTGCAGGTTGTGCGCAAAGTACGCCTGCCAGGCCGGGCTCAGCTCGCCATCGCCGGTGTTGGCCAGCCACAGGCTGCCGGGAAGGTTGGCGTGCGGCTCGTCTTCGATGAAGCGGCCCTGCAGCCACTGGCGGCGGTACACGTCGATCAGTACCGGCCGCGGCTGCTGGCTGAGCAGGCGTTGCAATGTGGCGGTGTCTACCACCTGGCCGCCGTCGACCTGCGCTGGGGTCGGGCTGCGGTAAAGGGTGATGCGGTAACCGTCGGCAGAGAACAGCGGCGCCGTGTCGGCCTGGGCGGTGCCCAGCGTCAGGCTCATTGAAAGTGCCGCCAGCAAGGGGCGTGGCAGCCGGGGCAGGGCACATGGCATGGGGTTCTTCCTTTTTGTTATGAACCCATTACATGCCAGTAGCGGTGCTGTGTGAATGCGACGATAGACAGTAAATGCAGTACTAAAGTAGTAGATGGCTTAGCGCCGCCCGTCAGCCTTGGCCGCGTCAGGCCACAGGATCATCGCGGCTTGCGCAACGCTGCGTGCTGGGGGTTGAAGGTGGCAATCGCCAGCAGCGTGAACAGCACCGTCAAGCCCAGGCACACCGCCAGCGCCAACAGGTTCAGGCGCTGGTACAAGGCAAACCGCACCAGCTCCACGGCATGGGTGAACGGGTTCACCGCGCACAGCCAGTACAGCCACTCGCTGGCTTCGCGCATCTTCCACAGTGGGTACAGCGCCGAAGACAGGAAAAACAGTGGGAAGATCACGAAATTCATCACCCCGGCAAAGTTCTCCAGCTGGCGGATGGCGTTCGACAGCAGCAGCCCCAGGGCACTGAGCATGAACGCCACCAGCAGCAGCGCCGGCAGTGCCAGCAGCAACCCCGCCGCCGGCGGTTGCACACCGTACACCCAGGCGATGGCGAGGAACGCGTACACCTGCAGCAGGGAAATGAGCGAGGTCGCCAGCAACTTGCTGGCCAACAGGAACGGCCGCGGCAGGGGGCTGGTCAGCAGCACGCGCATGCTGCCCATTTCCCGGTCATAGACCATCGACAAGGACCCTTGCATGCCGTTGAACAGCAGGATCATGCAGGCCAGCCCCGGGATGATGTACACCTCGTAGGGGATGTAGGTGTCGTACGGCTCGATGATGGCGATGCCCAGCGCTGCCCGAAAGCCGGCGGCGAACACCAGCAACCACAGCAACGGGCGCACCAGGGCACTGAGCAGGCGCGTGCGCTGCAATACGAAGCGCAGCCATTCGCGCAGCATGATGCCGTTGAAACACTGCCAGTAGGCGTTCATCGGGTGTGGGCTCCTGAAGGCTGCCGGGTCAGGTGGGCAAAGGCATGGTCCAGGTCGCCGCCGTGCTGCAGGCTCAGGGCATCGGCGGTACCGCTGGCCACCAGGCGCCCTTGATGGAGAATCAGCAGGTCGTCGCTAGGCTGCACTTCGTCCAGCAGGTGGGTGGTCCACAGCACACTCAACTGCTGCTGGCGGCACAGCTGCCGCACGTGCTGGTTGAGTGCCAGGCGGCTGGCCGGGTCGAGGCCGACGCTGGCCTCGTCGAGCAGCAGCAGGCGTGGCTCGTGCAGCAGCGCACGGGCGATTTCCACCCGTCGGCGGTGGCCGATATTCAGCTCGCGCACGCTGTGGTGGCGGCGCTCGCCCAGGCCCTGGCGCGCCAGCTCGGCCTCTACCCGCTGGTTGCCCTGGCGCCGTGACAGGCCATGCAGGGCGGCGTGGTAGCGCAGGTTCTGCTCCACGCTCAGGTCCAGATCCAGGGTGCTCTGCTGGAACACCACGCCCATCTGCCGCAGCGCCGGGCGCGGGGTGTCGCGCAACGAGCAGCCGCACACCCGGATATCGCCGTGCTGCAGGTCGTACAGGCGGGTCAGCAGGGCGATCAGGGTCGACTTGCCGGCGCCATTGGGGCCCAGCAACGCGGCAAAACGGCCCGGTGCCAGGCTGAAACCGACCTGCCGCAGCGCCTCGCGCTGGCCGTAGGCGAAGCTCACATCGGCCACCTCGAGGGCGTTCATGGGGTGACCACCACGCCCCAGGGGTAGCGCCCGACTTTCACCGATTTGAGCACCTTGAGGTTCTGCGTATCGATTACCGATACATCGCCGCTGACCCCGTTGGTGGCCAGCAAGCGGCGCTGGTCGGGGGAGAACGCCAACTGCCAGACCCGCCGCCCGACCAGCAGGTAATCGAGCACCTCGTAGGTCTTGGCATCGATCACCGCCACATGGTTGGCCGGGCCCAGGGCGACGAAGGCATACTTACCGTCCGCGCTGAGCTTGATGCCCACCGGCTGGACCTTGTCCGGGTGCACGCCCTTGATCTGGAAGTTCAGGGTTTTCAGCACCTGGCGCGTGGCAACTTCAAGGACAGTCACCGTGCCGCCGATTTCCGCCGAGGCCCACAGCCTGGAACCGTCCTGGCTGAATTCGACGAAGCGCGGGCGCTGGTCGACCAGGGTGCTGTCGGCCAGGGTCTGGGTGCTGGTGTCGATCCAATGCAACATGTTGGTGGTTTCGCTGGTGTTGACCGCCCATTTGCCATCGGGGCTGACGGCCATGCCTTCAGGTTCGATACCGACATCGATCTGCCCCAGTACCTGGTCGGTCACGGTGTCGATCACGGTCACCAGCGCATCGTCTTCGTTGGAAACGTACAGCCAGCGGTCGTTGGGGTGCAGGGCGAACTGCTCGGGGTCCTTGCCAGAGGGCAGTTCCTTGATGATCTTGCGGGTGGCCACGTCCATCACCTGTACCCGGTCGGAATCGCTGGCGCAGATGTACAGCAGCTTGTTGTCATGCGACAGCAGCAGCCCCCGAGGGCGTTGCCCGACCGCAAGGGTTTCGGTGACCTCCAGGGTCTGCAGGTCGATCAGGCTGAGGCTGTTGTCCTTTTCGTTGGACACCCAGGCAGTGGCGGCCAGCGCATGCCCGCAGGCCAGCGCCAGGGCGCCCGTCAGCAGGCTGGGGTAGAGCAGGGCGCGGGAAAGCAGAGGGCGGCGCATGGCGTATTCCTTATTGTTGTGGTTGTCGGCTCAGGGGTACGTGCAGGTCACTTCGGGCTTGTCGTAGCCCAGGCTGTCCATTTCGTTGAAGGGGTGCAGGAAGCCATCTTGTGGCGAGGTGCTGACCAGTGCGCGAGGCTGTACCAGCGCAATCGGTTGGCGTAGCTCGCCGTTCCAGGGCCGGTAGCTGAGCTTGCGGCCCTTGAAACCGTCCAGGGGCAGTTGCTCGCTGAGCAGCAGCTGTTGCAGCGCCCGTGGGTCGGCCTGGCGCAGTTTGCTGACCGCGCTGGCAATGCTGCGCACGGCCATCCAGGCGGCGAAGTCACGGTCGTTCATCCAGCGCCCGGCCTGGGCCTCGAAACGTTTTTGCAGTTGCGCCGCGCCGAAGGTTTCCACGGTCTTGTGCCAACCGGTGGGGGTCAACCCCTGGGTGCCCGCCACTGGCCGCGGGTACCAGGTCTGGTAGGGCAGGTATTCGCCAAAGTCACCGCGTTCGTCGGCCACCAGCACCACGTCGTACTCGGCGGTTTGCGTGAACAGCGGCATGTCGGCCTGGGCGCTGCGGCGCTGGTCGTTGTCGAAGGTCCAGGCTTTTTCCGCGACCAGCTGCACGCCGAAGCGTTTAGTCGAGCGGCGCAGGGCGGCGGCGTAGGCCTGGTCATCTGCGGTCTGGCCGACCACCAGCAGCGCGCGTTGCCATTTGCGCAGCACCAGGAACTGCACCAGCGCATCGGCGAGCATTGCCCGGCCCGGCAGGCTGTGCAGCACGTTACCCAGGCACTGGCTGCTGCGCAGGCTGTCGTCGGGGCTGCCGGCATTGAACAGCAGGCTGTCGGGCAGCGCCGCGGCCAGCGCGCGCAGGCTGGTGGCCGGGGCGTTGACCACGAACAGGCGCAGGCCTTGGTCGTGTTGTGCTTGGGCCGCCTGCAACAGCGCCTCGGGGCTGTCCACGTTGGCGCGGGTCAGCTGGAACTGTTGCTTGAGAAAACGGCCGGTGCTGTTGCTGTCGACGATCGCCAGCTCGGCGCCTTGCAGGCCAGCGTCGGCCGGTTCGGGGATGATATTGGACAGCAGCGGGCCCGGGTCGGGCCGGTAGCCCAAATAGCCGATGCCCACGTGCAATAGGGCGTCGGCCTGGCCCGCAGCGGCCGACGCATGGGGCGCGGACAACACGGCGATCAGGGCCAGCAGGCAGAACAAGGCAAGGTGGGCAGGCTGGCGCATGACACACTCCACGGCAGATGGCGCCAGCATAGGAACCCCGCCGGGCGCGGGAAATATGCAGAAAGTAGCGCCCGGCCGGTACCAAGGTAGTAATTTCCCGCGCCACCTACGGTTTTACGATGGGCCTCGGCACCCCTGAAGAGAGCTCCCATGCGCCTGTTCAACTTGTCTGCGCTGTGGCGCATCAACCTTTGGGTCACCGGCTGCTTCGCCCTGGTGACGGTAGCCTGTGCCGGGGTGCTGCTGCACCAGGCTGTGGCCGACGTGGAGCGTGAGCTGCAGTCTGCCGAAGCCGTGGTGACCTACCTTGCCGAGACTGCCGAGCGTGACCCGGCCAGTTTGCAGCCGGGCCTGACCCAGAACCTGCGCCATGTGCGGGTGCATTGGCTGGCAGCTGGCGATGCCGCCCTGTTGCCTGGGGATGCCGGTGTGGATGCCTGGCTGGGCCGCCAGCTGTTCGGTCAACACCACCCAGGTGGCCGTTTACTGACACTGAGCGACGGCCGGCGGGTGCTGATTGCCGTGGATGCCCGCGATGAAATCGACGAAGTCTGGGAGTCGCTGGTGCAATTGCTGAGCTTGTGCGGCCTGGCGCTGGTATTGAGCCTGGTGACCATCCGTTGGGCGGTCGGGCGGGCCATGGGGCTGCTGGCTGAATTGCTGGGGGCGCTGCGGCAGGTGTCGGCGGGGCACCTGGCCGTGCGTTTGCGCGAGGCCAACCTGCCGGAGGCACGCCAGTTGGCTGCGCACTTCAACGCGATGGTGGCGAACCTGGAGCAGGCGCGGGCCGACAATACGCAACTGACCCAGGCCCTGCTGGCGGTGCAGGAGCAGGAGCGTACCCGGCTGGCGCAGGCCCTGCACGATGACCTTGGGCAATACCTGGCCGGTATCCGCGCCCAGGGCTGCCTGCTGCGCATGGCAGCCGACCAGCCCGCTGTGGTCAAGCAGACCACACAGCAACTGGAACTCAATTGCGAACATTTGCAGCAAGGGTTTCGTGCCCTGGTACAAGACCTGTATCCGGTGGCGCTGCAACACATGCCGCTGGCGCAGGCCATTGGCCTGCTGGTGAGCCAGTGGCAGGCCAGGCAGGGCATCGATTGCCGGCTGCGGGTTGGCGAGCATTTGCCAGACTTGCCCGCGCCGAGCAGGACGCACTTGTACCGGCTGCTGCAGGAGGCGTTGACCAATGTCGCCCGGCATGCCGGCGCCAGCCAGGTGCGGGTGCGCCTGCAGCGCAGCGCCAAGGGGTTGCGCTTGTTCGTGCGCGACAACGGGTGCGGCGCGCGCCAACCGCGCCGGCCTGGGGTTGGACTGCACTCGATGGCCGAACGCGCGCGCAGCCTGGGGGGTGAATTACGCATTTTCAGCCGCCCGGGTGGCGGTTGGGCGTTGGCGCTGAACATCCCCAAGGAGGTGTGATGAATATCGTACTGGTCGACGACCATGCTGTGGTCCGCCAAGGCTATGCCAGCCTGCTGCGGGCGGTATTGCCAGACATCCAGGTGCGCGAAGCGGCCAGTGGCGAAGAGGCGCTGGCCCTGGTGCACGAGCAGGTGCCCAACCTGGTGGTCATGGACTTCGGCCTGCCGGGCATCAGCGGCCTGGAAGCCACCCGCCGGCTGCGTCAGCGCCTGCCCCAGCTGCGGGTGCTGTTCTTCAGCATGCACGACGAGTTGCCCCTGGTGCGGCAGGCGCTGGAGGCCGGGGCGTCGGGCTACCTGACCAAGAATTCGGCGCCCGAGGTGCTGATCGAGGCGGTGCAGCGTGTATTGGCCGGGCATGCCTACATTGAACAGCCGCTGGCCACGCAATTGGCCTGCACCACCCCGCACAATGAAAGCGACCCGCGCCTGCAGCGCATGACCCAGCGCGAGCTGGAGATTTTCGTCATGCTTGCCAAGGGCACCCCGGCGCGGCTGATTGCCGAGCAGTTGTGCATCAGTGCCAAGACCGTGTCCAATCATTTGACCTTGCTCAAGAGCAAGCTGCAGGTCAGCTCGCATGCCGAGCTGGTGCACCTGGGGATTGACTTGGGGCTGGTGCGGGTAGCGGGGTAGGCCTTGTGTCGCGATGGGCTGCCTGTAGGAGCGGCCTTGTGTCGCGATGGGCTGCAAAGCAGCCCCAGGGTTTCAGCATGGTGCACAAATTGCCGGGGCTGCTTTGCAGCCCATCGCGACACAAGGCCGCTCCTACAGCCAGGGGCAAACAGTCATTTGTCCCAGGTTTCGGGGCAGCCTGTGCATCCCTCCATGTTGGCCTCCTGAAAATTCCCGTAATGCTGCCGTGCCCCGCGCAGGTCGGCGCGCGCCAGGTTGCTTTGGCCGAACTTGGCCTCCTGCAGGTTGGCATCGGTCAGCCTGGCCTCCTGCAGGTCGGCCTTGCTGAGCCAGGCCATTTCGAGGTCCGCAGCCTGCAGGTTGGCTTTGTGCAACTTGGCCCCGGACAACCGGGCGAACTGCAGATAGGCCGCGCTGAGGTCGGCGTTCTCGAACTGCGCGCCTTGGGCGAACAAGCCCCAGCCCTGAATGGCCACCAGGTGGCTATTGCTCAGGTCGGCCAGGCGCAGGTTGCTCTGCTGCAGGCTGGCGCGGGTCAGGTTGGCGCCTTGCAGGCGGGCTTTTTCCAGGTTGGCCAGGTCCAGTTGGGCGTGGCGCAGGTCGGCGTCGCGCAAGTCGGCGCCGGCCAGGTTCATCTTGCGCAGGTCCTGGTTAGCCAGGTTGGCGCCGCGCAGGTCGGCACCCGGGCACTGGCTGGCTTCGGCGATGACGCAGCCGTTGATGGTCAGTGGGGCATCGTCGCCAGCGTCTTCGGCATGTGCGGCCAGGGCAGGCGAGAGCGCCAACAACAGGGCAATGGGCAGGTAGTTCATGGCGAATGGCTCTCGTGGGTGTAAGCACCAGGTGAAGGGGCCGCAACGCGGCCCCGGGTATACGCCACCTCAGGCGATCACCGCTGGGCGGTCTTGTTGTCCCAGCTCGGGATCTTGAACACCCAGAACGAGCCACCCTGGGCAACGGGCTTGGTCAGTTCGGCCATGTCGCCACCCCACAGCGGCACCGCACCGCCGTAGCCGACCGTCACGCCGATGTACTGCTCGCCATCCTGCTCCCAGGTGATGGGCGGGGATACGATGCCGCTGCCGGTCTGGAACTTCCACAGCTCCTTGCCCGTCTTGGCGTCGAAGGCCTTGAAGAAACCATCGCCGGTGCCGGTGAACACCAGGTTGCCCTTGGTTGCCAGCACGCCTGCCCACAGTGGCAGGTGCTCTTTGTGTTCCCACACCAGTTTGCCCGTGGTCGGGTCCATGGCGCGCAGGGTGCCGACGTGATCGTCGTACATGCGCTTGATGCGGAAGCCCATGCCGAGATAGGCCGAGCCTTTCTTGTAGTTCACTTCCTCGGTCCAGTATTCCTCCTTCCACTGGTTGCCGGGGATGTAGAACAGGCCGGTGTCCTGGCTGTAGGCCATGGGGTTCCAGTTCTTGCCGCCGAGGAATGGCGGTGAAACCTCGACTGGCTTGCCTTTGGTTTCACCCGGCAGCGGCTTGGCCGGGCGCTGGCCGGGGTTTTCCACCGGGCGCCCGGTCTTCAGGTCGATATGGCTGGCCCAGGTGATGTTGTCGACGAAGGGGAAGGCGTTCTGCAACTTGCCATTGTTGCGGTCGACCACATAGAAGAAGCCGTTGCGGTCGGCGTGGCCGGTGGCCTTGACCACCTTGCCGTCCTTGCCTTTGTAGTCGAACAGCACCAGTTCGTTGTTGCCGGAGAAGTCCCAGGCGTCGTTGGGGGTGTGCTGGTAGAACCACTTGACCTCGCCGGTGCTCGGGTCTACACCGACCTGGCCGGAGGTATACAGGCTGTCGTAGTCGTGCGGGTTGCCGTCTTTCGAGGTACGCGCCCAGGTGTTCCAAGGCCCCGGGTTGCCCGCCCCGACGATGATGGTATTGGTTTCCGGATCGAAGCTGGCGCTTTGCCAAGGGGCGCCGCCACCATGGCTCCAGGCTTCGACCTTGCCGGTTTCGGTGGTGGGGTCATCTGGCCAGGACGGTGCCTTGACGTCGCCGGTCGGGGTGCTGTCCTTGCCATTCAGGCGGCCCATGTGGCCCTCGACGAAAGGCCGCATCCACACTTCTTCCCCGGTGTCCGGGTCGCGTGCGAACAGCTGCCCGACCACGCCGAATTCATCCCCCGAGCTGCCGTGGATCAGCAGGACCTTGCCACTGGTCTTGTCCTTGATCAGCACCGGCGCGCCGGTCATGGTGTAGCCGGCACTGTGGTCGCCGAACTTCTTGTTCCAGACCACTTTGCCGGTGTGTTTGTCCAGGGCCACGACCCGCGCGTCGAGGGTGCCGAAGTAGATCTTGTCACCGTAGATGGCAGCGCCCCGGTTGACCACGTCGCAGCAGGGGCGAATGTTGTCGGGCAGGCGGTGGTTGTAGGTCCACAGGCGTTTACCGGTCTTGGCATCGAGGGCAAATACCCGTGAGTACGACCCTGTCACATAGACCACACCGTCGCTGACGATGGCCTGCGATTCCTGGCCGCGCTGCTTCTCGTCGCCGAACGAGTAGGACCACGCCGGGGTGAGCTTGAACACGTTCTTGTCGTTGACCTGAGCCAACGGGCTCCAGCGCTGGGCATTGGTGCCCATGCCGTACTGCAGCACGTCGTTGGTGGTGAGGTGGTCGTTGGCGATGTCTTCCCAGGTGACGTTCTTGGTGGCAGGTGCCGCAGGGGGGGGGGCCGCTGTTGCCACGCTGCCCAAGGCCAGGCTACCGGCCATCAGCAGCACGCGCACGCTCAAGGCCAGAGGGGAAAGGGCGGGTAGCGATCTTATTGTCATGGTTGCAGTTCCCAGTGGAGGTTTTGGCCTGCACAGGGTGGGCCGCCGGTGCGCTCTACGGATACGGAAAAAATCCCGCCATTGCCGGGAAGAGTTCCCGGTCGGCACCTCATTTGGCCGTTCGCCACAAGCCCTACTACCAAGGGAGGAAGGCGCGACCACCAAAGCAGCATTCGGCCGTATGCCGGGTGTTTTTAAGATGGCGACACGGCCTCTGTGGTTGAGGCTTTGCGTGCAATGGTGAGGGCATAACAATGACAACAAAACGCAATGTGTGGCTTGCTGCAGGCTTGTTGGCCGGCGCGGTAATGACCGGTACGGCCTGGGCCCATGGCAATGTAGTCCCACAGGCGGTAGAGACCAAGGGGCTGACCCCAGTCAAGGACGCTGGGGTGAGCCTGGACGCAGACGGCTGGGCGGCGGTCAACCCTTACCGTAGCTCGCCGGAACACGACAAGGCAGTCGAGATCGGCGCCTCGGCCTATAACCAGAACTGCGCGGCCTGCCATGGCCTGGAAGCCAAGTCTGGCGGCATTGCCCCGGACCTGCGGCTGCTCGATGCCGGCGACGCCGGCGATGAATGGTTCGTCGAGCGTGTGCGCCATGGCGCGGTGCGCGACGGCCGCGTGTACATGCCGAAAATGGCCGACTACCTGAGCCAGGAGGCCTTGTGGGCGGTGCGCACATACCTGGACAGCGTGCACGTCGAGGAGTAACGGCCATGCGCCTGATGGCGGTGCTGTTCAGTGCCCTGTTGCTGTGCTGTGCGGCGGCCCAGGCGCAAGTGCGCAACTACGACACGATCATCGCCGCCGGGGAGCTCAAAGTAGCGGTGTACAAGGACTTTGCGCCTTACAGTTTCCAGGACCACGGCCAGCCGCGGGGCGTGGATGTGGACCTGGCGCAGGCACTGGCCGAGGCGATGGGCGTGCGCCTGAAACTGATCTGGGCGCCGCCTGGGGAAAAGCTCGACGACGACCTGCGGGACTACATCTGGCGCGGCAGCCCGCTGCGTCATCAGCAATTGGCAGACCTGATGCTGCGGGTGCCCTACGACCACGATTATGCGCAGAGGCGCAACGAGCTGGGCGAGCTGGAAAACGCCCAGGTGGTGATGTTCGGCCCGTATCAGCAAGAACGTTGGCAGGTGGCCTATGACCGCCGCCGGTTGCCTTCGGTGGCCAGTGTCGCGGTATTCCAGCAGCACCCGATTGGGGTAGAGGTCGACAGCGTGCCGTCGTTCTACCTGACCTCGGTGTTCAACGGCATGCTCAGCGCCAAGACCCACCATTACCCCGGCGTGCAGCAAGCCTTCGCCGCCATGCAGGCCGGTGAGGTAGACGCGGTGATGGCCATGCGCGGCGAGGTCGACTGGCAACTGCATGAGGCCGCGAACCCACAGCTGGCGTTGGCGGAAAATGCGTACCCCAACCTGGGCAAGCAGGCCTGGGACATCGGCATGGCCGTGCATGAAAGCAACCGGCAGTTGGCCTATGCGGTCGAGGAGGCGCTAGAGGTGTTGATACGGGAGGGGCGCATGCAGGCGATCTATGCCCAGTACGGGCTGCGTTACCAGGTGCCGGACATGTACCAGTAGCCTGGGCTCGGCAGCCCGGTAAATGGGAGCGGATCATGAACCTCAAAGCAACCTTGCTGTTGGCCTGCTGGCTACCTTGGGCAAGCCAGGCCCTGGCCAGCGAGCCGCGTGCCAACCAGGACCCGGTGCCCTCGGTGATGTGGGACTTCTACCACAAGCAACTGCTCGACCAGGCAGCGTTCGTCTTCGATGAGCGGGTCAAGCTGCTGGCTCCACCTTTTGCCGAGGACGCACGCCAGGTGCCGTTGGAAATCGATGCCCGCGCGTTCACTGGCGAGGTGGTGCGCATCATTGCCTGGGCCGAACTCAACCCGCTGCCGCGCATTGTCGACTTCCAGCCCGGCGAACGGGTACTGCCGTGGTTATCGCTGCGTATCCGTATCGAGCAGGCCACACCACTTCGCGCGGCGGTGCTCACGCGCGACGGCCTGTGGCACGTGGGCTCGACCCTGATCGATGCTGCCGGCGGTGGTTGTACCGCCCCCAGCGTGGTGCGCACCCAGCCCGGCTGGGAAGAGCACCTCGGCGAGGTGCTGGGGGGCCGTTACCCGCGTGGCGACAGCAGCCGCCTGCGCCTGCAGGTGGCGCACCCGATGGACAACGGCCTGGTCAGTGGCATTCCCGAGTTCTACCTCAACCATGCCGAGTTGCAAGGCGCCGATGGCCAGCGCCTGGCCAGCCTGACGCTGTACCCGGCGGTCAGCGAGAACCCGAACCTGAGTTTCGATATCCAGGGCCCCGGGCCGACCCGGCTGTTGTTGCAGGACAACAGCGGTAACCAGTTCGAGGCGGCAGTGCCTTGAGCGCGGTCGCCATCCACCCCTGAACCGAGGCGCCTGCCATGCGTTGGATCCTGCTGTTGCTGTTGTGCCTGGGCCTTCCGGCCCAGGCCAACCTGGATTACCGGCTCGCCCCCCGGCAGATTGCCGAGGGTACCTGGCTGCTGGAGGGCAGTACCGACAATTTCGCCAAGGCCAATGGCGGCAACGTGGTCAACACGGTCTTCATCGTGACCGACGAGGGGGTGGTGGTGATCGACAGCGGGCCGTCCAGACGCTATGGCGAGGCCTTGCGCCAGGCGATTGCCACGGTGACCGACAAGCCGGTGATGGAAGTGCTGCTGACCCATCATCACCCGGACCATGTGCTGGGCAACCAGGCGTTCACCGACGTGCCCATCGGCGCCCTGGCCGGCACCGCAGCGTTGCTGCGCGAGCAAGGCGATGCCATGGCGGAAAACATGTACCGCCTGGTTGGTGACTGGATGCGAGGCACCGAGGTGGTGCTGCCGACCCGGGTCGTGGAGCCGGGTGTGCGCGAGGTGGGCGGGCACCGCCTGCGCCTGCTCGGGCTACGCGGGCATACCGGTGCGGACCTGGCGATCCTCGATGAAACGACCGGAGTGCTGTTTGCCGGCGACCTGCTGTTTTATCAGCGTGCCCTGACCACCCCCAACAGCCCGGGCCTCGATGTGTGGCTGCACGACCTCGACACCTTGCAGGCGCTGCCCTGGAAGCAACTGGTAGCCGGCCACGGGCCGCTAGCCAGTGATGCGCAACCGTTCTTGCAGATGCGCGACTACCTCACCTGGCTGGACAACCTGCTGCGCGACGGCGCCGCCCGTGGCGACGATATGGCCGAAATGATCCGCAGCCCGATACCCGAACGCTTCGCCGGCCTGAGCCTGACGCGCTACGAACTTATTCGCAGTGTCAGCCACCTATACCCGCGGTACGAACGCCAGCAACTTCGGCGGGTAGACAGTACGCCCTGAGCCAGACGCTACGGCGTGGGAGCGGCCATGCGCCGCGAGAGGGCGGCGCAGCAGCGCCGGCAATTTCCGCTGACACCAACCCAGGGGCCGCTTTGCGCCCCTTTCGTTTAAAAGGCAGCTGCTACCAAGGAACTAGAAATCTCCACACTGCGAGCAATTGTTGGCAAACACCCCGGGACCAAGAATTCCCGGCACACCGGGAAAATTTCCCGGGCACAACAAAAAAACCAAAGGTAGCCGACATGACCCGATCCCCACGTCGTCCCGCGTTCGCCGTGAGCCTGGTGCTCAGCGCCATGTTGCTGGCCGGCGCTGCCCACGCCGCCGTCAGCACTGAAGATATCCTCCAGGACCCGAAGAACTCCCAGCAGATCGTGACCAATGGCCTGGGCGTGCAGGGCCAGCGTTACAGCCCGCTGGACATGCTCAACACCAACAACGTGAAGGAACTGCGCCCGGTCTGGGCGTTTTCCTTCGGCGGTGAGAAGCAGCGCGGCCAACAGGCGCAGCCGCTGATCAAGGATGGGGTGATGTACCTGACCGGCTCCTACTCGCGGGTATTCGCCGTGGACGCGCGAACCGGCAAGAAACTGTGGCAGTACGATGCGCGCCTGCCCGATGACATCCGCCCATGCTGCGACGTGATCAACCGGGGCGTGGCGTTGTACGGCAACCTGGTGTTCTTCGGCACCCTCGACGCCAAGCTGGTGGCGCTGAACAAGGACACCGGCAAGGTGGTGTGGAGCAAGAAGGTGGCCGACCACAAGGAAGGCTATTCGATCAGCGCCGCGCCAATGATCGTCAACGGCAAGCTGATTACCGGCGTGGCTGGCGGCGAGTTCGGTGTGGTGGGCAAGATCCAGGCCTACAACCCGGAAAACGGTGAGCTGCTGTGGATGCGCCCCACCGTCGAAGGCCACATGGGGTATGTGTACAAGGACGGCAAGGCCATCGAAAACGGTATTTCCGGTGGCGAAGCCGGCAAGACCTGGCCGGGCGACCTGTGGAAGACCGGCGGTGCAGCGCCGTGGCTGGGCGGCTACTACGACCCGGAAACCAACCTGATCCTGTTCGGCACCGGCAACCCGGCGCCGTGGAACTCCCACCTGCGCCCAGGGGACAACCTGTATTCCTCGTCGCGCCTGGCACTGAACCCGGACGATGGCACGATCAAATGGCACTTCCAGAGCACGCCACACGACGGTTGGGACTTTGACGGCGTCAACGAGCTGATCTCGTTCAACTACAAGGACGGCGGCAAAGAGGTCAAGGCCGCCGCCACTGCCGACCGCAACGGCTTCTTCTACGTGCTGGACCGCACCAACGGCAAGTTCATTCGCGGCTTCCCCTTCGTCGACAAAATCACCTGGGCCACTGGCCTGGACAAGAACGGCCGGCCGATCTACAACGAGGCCAGCCGCCCGGGCGCACCGGGCAGCGAAGCCAAGGGCAGCTCGGTGTTCGTTGCCCCGGCGTTCCTCGGTGCGAAAAACTGGATGCCGATGGCCTATAACCAGGACACCGGGCTGTTCTACGTGCCGTCCAACGAGTGGGGCATGGACATCTGGAACGAGGGCATTGCCTACAAGAAAGGGGCGGCGTTCCTGGGCGCCGGCTTCACCATCAAGCCGCTCAACGAAGACTACATCGGTGTGCTACGTGCCATCGACCCGGTCAGCGGCAAGGAAGTGTGGCGCCACAAGAACTATGCACCGCTGTGGGGTGGGGTACTGACCACCAAGGGCAACCTGGTGTTCACCGGTACCCCGGAAGGCTTCCTGCAGGCGTTCAACGCCAAGACCGGCGACAAGGTCTGGGAGTTCCAGACCGGCTCAGGCGTGCTCGGTTCGCCGGTGACCTGGGAAATGGACGGCGAGCAGTACGTATCGGTGGTGTCCGGCTGGGGCGGCGCGGTGCCGCTGTGGGGCGGCGAAGTGGCCAAGCGGGTCAAGGACTTCAACCAGGGCGGCATGCTCTGGACCTTCAAGTTGCCCAAGCAGTTGCAGCAGACCGCCAGCGCCAAACCTTGACCCCTACTACCAAATGACGAGAGCCCCGCTGCCAACGATGCATTCGCCTGGCAGGCGGGGCTTTTTACCATCGGCATATCGCCTGTCGTGGGACAGGCATTGACCTGCAGAGGCTCAGCATGATCTACGCACAACCCGGAACCCCAGGCGCCGTCGTTTCCTTCAAACCGCGCTATGGCAACTTCATCAATGGCGAGTTCGTGGCGCCCTTGGCTGGCCAGTACTTCACCAACAGCTCGCCGGTCAACGGCCAACCGATCGCCGAATTCCCACGTTCTAGCGCACAGGATATCGAGCGCGCCCTGGACGCTGCCCATGCCGCGGCTGACGCGTGGGGCAAGACCTCGGTGCAGGAGCGGGCCCTGGCGCTGCTGAAAATCGCCGACCGGATCGAACAGAACCTCGAAGTGCTGGCGGTTACCGAAAGCTGGGACAACGGCAAGGCCGTACGTGAAACCCTGAATGCCGACGTGCCGCTGGCCGCGGACCACTTCCGTTATTTTGCGGGCTGCATTCGTGCCCAGGAAGGTGGCGCGGCGGAAATCAACGAAACCACCGTGGCGTATCACCTGCACGAACCCCTGGGTGTGGTCGGGCAGATCATCCCGTGGAACTTCCCGTTGCTGATGGCTGCCTGGAAACTTGCCCCGGCGCTGGCGGCGGGTAACTGCGTGGTGCTGAAACCGGCCGAGCAGACGCCGCTGTCGATCACCGTTTTTGCCGAGCTGATCGCCGACCTGCTGCCGGCCGGGGTGCTGAACATCGTCCAGGGCTATGGCCGTGAGGCTGGGGAGGCGCTGGCCACCAGCAAGCGTATTGCCAAGATCGCCTTCACCGGGTCGACCCCGGTGGGCTCGCACATCATGAAGTGCGCGGCCGAGAACATCATCCCGTCTACCGTCGAACTGGGTGGCAAGTCGCCGAACATCTTCTTCGAAGACATCATGCAGGCGGAGCCGGCGTTCATCGAGAAAGCCGCCGAGGGCCTGGTGTTGGCGTTCTTCAACCAGGGCGAGGTGTGCACCTGCCCATCGCGTGCGCTGATCCAGGAGTCGATCTACGAACCGTTCATGGCCGAGGTGATGAAGAAGATCGCCAAGATCAGCCGTGGCAACCCGCTGGACACCGAAACCATGGTCGGCGCCCAGGCGTCGGAGCAGCAGTACGACAAGATCCTCTCGTACCTGCAGATTGCCCGGGAGGAGGGTGCCGAATTGCTCACTGGCGGTGCCGCCGAGCGCCTGCAGGGTGACCTGGCCAGCGGCTATTACATTCAGCCGACCCTGCTCAAGGGCCACAACCGGATGCGCGTGTTCCAGGAAGAGATCTTCGGCCCGGTGGTGGGGGTGACCACCTTCAAGGACGAAGCCGAGGCCCTGGCGATCGCCAACGACAGCGAGTTCGGACTGGGGGCCGGCCTGTGGACCCGCGACATCAACCGCGCCTACCGCATGGGCCGCGGCATCAAGGCCGGCCGGGTATGGACCAACTGCTACCACCTGTACCCCGCGCATGCGGCATTCGGTGGCTACAAGAAGTCGGGTGTGGGCCGTGAGACGCACAAGATGATGCTCGACCACTACCAGCAGACCAAGAACCTGCTGGTGAGCTACGACATCAACCCGCTGGGCTTCTTCTGACCCCCTGATGAACCTGCGCGGTTGGCGCAGCGGCCTGGTGTCGCGGCCAGGCTGCGCAGCCACCCTCATTGCTGTAGCGGTGCAGCGAATGCCAGGCCGCCTCCCCAGGCGCCCTGGCTGGCCTGATGGCAATGTGTGGCAACCCCGTTGCTACCAATGCACCCGGCTAACTCGTTCCAAAGTAGCATTCGCCCTCACCACCGCCCATGCATTAATGCCTCTACCGGAATCGCCCGGCACAAGAAGAGGACATGCCCCATGTGGACCAAACCCGCCTACACCGACCTGCGCATTGGCTTTGAAGTGACGATGTACTTCGCCAACCGCTGATGCCTGCCCGGCCACCGTCAAGGTGGCCGGATCCCCACGCCCGGTGCCTGCCGTGAAACTGATCGACCGCCAGCAGACACTGGCCCTGGCCAAGGGCTTGCGGCTACGCTGGGACCCGTTGCAGGCATGCCATGTGCTGCTGTACCCCGGGGGCGTCATCGAGCTCAACGCCAGTGCCGGCTGGGTGCTGGAGTTGCTGGACGGCCAGCGCAGTACGGCAGCGATCATCGACCAGCTGGCACAGCGTTTTCCCGGGGTTCCCGGCCTTGGCGAGGACGTACTTGCCTTCCTGGAGGTTGCCCGCGCCAAGGCGTGGATCGAATGATGCCTGTGCCGCTTTGGTCTGGTTGCTTTCGCCGCGGGATGCTTTACGCTGGCGGTTATCTTCCAGAACAATAAGAACAGGCTGTACGATGAGCCAGAGTTTCAGCCCCCTTCGCAAGTTCGTTTCGCCTGAAATCATCTTTGGTGCTGGCTGCCGACATAATGTGGCCAACTACGCCAAGACCTTTGGTGCGCGCAAGGTCCTGGTGGTCAGCGACCCAGGGGTGATTGCCGCTGGCTGGGTGGCCGACGTCGAGGCCAGCCTGCAGGCGCAGGGTATCGACTATTGCCTGTACACGGCCGTTTCGCCCAACCCCCGGGTCGAGGAGGTGATGCTCGGCGCCGAGATCTACCGGCAGAACCACTGCGACGTCATCGTCGCGGTCGGTGGTGGCAGCCCGATGGATTGCGGCAAGGCCATTGGGATCGTGGTCGCCCACGGGCGCAGCATCCTCGAGTTCGAGGGCGTGGACATGATTCGCGTGCCCAGCCCGCCGTTGATCCTGATCCCGACCACCGCCGGTACCTCGGCGGATGTGTCGCAGTTCGTGATCATCTCCAACCAGCAGGAGCGCATGAAGTTCTCCATCGTCAGCAAGGCGGTGGTGCCCGACGTGTCGCTGATCGACCCGCAAACCACGTTGAGCATGGACCCGTTCCTGTCGGCCTGTACCGGCATCGACGCGCTGGTGCATGCCATCGAGGCGTTCGTGTCTACCGGTCATGGCCCGCTGACCGACCCCCATGCGCTGGAAGCCATGCGCCTGATTAACGGCAACCTGGTGGAAATGATCGCCAACCCCGGCGACATCGCCCTGCGCGAGAAGATCATGCTCGGCAGCATGCAGGCGGGGCTGGCGTTCTCCAACGCGATCCTGGGCGCGGTGCATGCCATGTCGCACAGCCTCGGCGGTTTCCTCGACCTGCCTCATGGCCTGTGCAATGCGGTGCTGGTCGAGCACGTGGTGGCGTTCAACTACAGTTCGGCGCCCGAGCGCTTCAAGGTCATTGCCGAGGTCTTCGGTATCGACTGCCGCGGCCTCAACCACCGGCAGATCTGCGGCCGCCTGGTGGAACACCTGATTGCCCTGAAGCACGCCATCGGCTTCCATGAAACCTTGGGCCTGCACGGGGTGCGCACGGCCGATATTCCGTTCCTGTCGCAACATGCAATGGATGACCCGTGCATCCTCACCAACCCGCGCGCGTCGAGCCAGCGAGATGTCGAGGTGGTCTATGGCGAGGCCCTCTGACGAGCAGCAGCGGGCGCTGGCAGGGCTGCTAGGCCTGGGCGACCACTCGGCGCGCAAAAGCCATTACCCGGAATTGTCTGCCCGGCTGGATGAACTGGAAGCCGAGCGCAACCGCTACAAATGGCTGTTCGAGAACGCCGTGCACGGCATTTTCCAGGCCAGCCTGCAGGACGGCATGCGTGCTGCCAACCCGGCATTGGCCCGTATGCTCGGCTATGACGACCCACAGCAAGTGCTGTTTTCCCTGACCGACCTGGCGACCCACCTGTTCGATGGCGGTGCGCAAGAGCTGCAGGCGATTACCGCGATTCTCGCCCGGGAGCACAGCCTGCATGGCTATGAAACCCGGCTGCGGCGCAAGGATGGCAGCCACCTCGACGTGCTGATGAACCTGCTGCTCAAGCCCGGTCACGAAGGCCTGGTTGAAGGCTTCGTGGCCGATATCACCGAGCGCAAGCAGGCCCAGCAGCGCCTGCAACAGCTCAATGACGAACTGGAGCAACGGGTTGCTGCACGTACCGATGAGCTGATCGAGGCGCGCGATGCTGCCGAAGCCGCCAACCGCAGCAAGGACAAGTACTTGGCCGCTGCCAGCCATGACCTGCTGCAACCGCTGAACGCCGCGCGCCTGTTGATCTCCACCTTGCGTGAGCGGCCGCTGCCAGACGCCGAACATGTGCTGGTGGAGCGTACCCACCAGGCGCTGGAGGGCGCCGAAGACCTGCTGACCGATTTGCTGGATATCTCGCGGCTCGACCAGGCTGCGGTCAGGCCCGATGTGGCGGTTTATCGCCTGGACGAGCTGTTTGCGCCTTTGATTTCAGAATTCCGCTCGGTGGCCGATGCCGCGGGCCTGAAATTTCACGCCAGGGTTCCCGATTATGCCGTCAGTACGGATCTGCGCTTGCTGACGCGCATTCTGCGCAATTTCCTCAGCAATGCCTGCCGCTACACCGACGAGGGCCGCGTTCTGTTGGGGGCAAGGCGCCGCGGCGAACACTTGCGCCTGGAGGTATGGGACAGCGGGCGCGGCATCGCCCAGGACCGTTTGCAAGCCATATTCCTGGAGTTCAACCAGCTGGACGTTGGCCGCGCAGCGGACCGCAAGGGTGTAGGCCTGGGGTTGGCCATTGTCGAGCGGATCGCCAAGATTCTCGGCTACCGGATCGAAGTGCGTTCGTGGCCGGGGCGTGGCTCGGTGTTCAGCATCGAGGTGCCGCTTGGCCAGGCGCTGCCGCCGCTCCTGCAGCCCACGCTGCCCCAGCCCACTGCCGGCAACCCGCTGCCGGGCCGTCGCCTGCTGGTGCTGGACAACGAAGTGAGCATTCTCGAAAGCATGGGCGCGTTGCTGGGGCAGTGGGGCTGCGAAGTGGTCACCGCCACCGATCAGCAGGGTGCCTTGCAGGCGCTTGAAGGGCGCGCCCCGGAGCTGATCCTGGCTGACTTTCATCTGGATCACGGCGTGGTGGGCTGTGAGGTGGTGCGGCAGTTGCGCGAACATTACGCCAGCGCCATACCCGCGGTCATCATCACGGCCGACCGCAGTGACCAGTGCCGGCGCTCGTTGCGCAAGCTTGGCGCACCGTTGCTGAACAAACCGGTGAAACCAGGCAAGTTGCGTGCGGTATTGAGCCAGTTGCTGGGCTGAGGGGCATGAGGCGTATTGGGGGGGCGGCACCGCCCTTTGAGGGGGCGGGCTCATCCACGAAAAGGCCGGGCCTGCTGGCCGGGATTTACTGGCCATTCCCCCATCAGCCATACGGCGGCGCCGGCAGCTCGGCCAGCAAGGTTTTCAGGCCTTCGCCCCACTGCCGGCGAATCTGCTGGTAATAGGCATCGTCGCTGGCGATGCGGATGGGCTGCGGTGCCTCCAGGGCATCGGCTCGGTACACCAGCAAGTCCAGGGGCATGCCTACCGACAGGTTGCTGCGGATGGTGGAGTCGAACGAGATCAGGCCACAGCGCAACGCCTCATCCAGCGGGGTGCGGTACTCCAGGTTGCGGTCGAGTATGGGCCGCCCGTATTTGCTTTCCCCCAACTGCAGGAAAGGCGTGTCGCGCGTGGCCTGGAAAAAGTTGCCCTGGGCATAGACGTTGTAGATCGCCATCGGCCCGCCCGCAATCTGGCCACCGACGATGAACGAGCTGCTCAGGTCGATACCGGCCGTCAGCTTGCTGCGGTCGCGGCACACCACCTCGCGCAGGGTATCGGCCACCAGCACGGTGGCATCGTAGAGCGTGGCGACATTCAGCAGGTGCGGGCCGCTGCCCTGGCTGCGTTGCTGCAGCAGGTTGACCACTGACTGCGAGGTTGCCAGGTTGCCCGCCGTCTGCAGCACGATCAGGCGGTCGCCGGGTACGCTGAAGACGAACAACTTGGCAAAGGTGGAGATCTGGTCGATACCGGCATTGGTGCGTGAGTCGCTGATGAAAACCAGCCCGTCTTGCAGGTGCATGGCGACACAGTAAGTCATGCAAATTCCCTTGTGTGGCAGAGGTAGTGGCCTTGCTGCAGGCGCGCAGCAAGGCTGGCTTGAGGGCCAGGCGTCACTGGCGATGCACGTGAACACTGGCTTGCATGGACTCGGTGCCACCCCCACGGCGCACGCCCCTGACCGGGCAGGCATCGAGGTAATCCAGGCCCACGGCCAGCTTCAGGTGCCGCTCGGGCCGGGTCAGGCGGTTGGTGATGTCGAAGCTGTACCAGGCGTCGTCGACCCAGGCTTCGGCCCATGCATGGCTGGCCAGGTGCTGTTCATCCTCGGTGCACAGGTAGCCGGAAACATAGCGGGCCGGTACCCCCAGGCTACGGGCGCAGGCCAGGAAGGCATGGGTATGATCCTGGCACACGCCCGCACCGGCATTGAACGCTTCGCTGGCCGTAGTGCCGACGGAGGTCGACCCTGGGCTGTAGGGCATGCGCTCGGCCAGCCCCTGCATCAGGTCGATCAATGCGGCGCGGTCACGGTGCGTGCCGCATTGCCGGGCGGCGAAGGCCACCAGCGCGTCATCGGCCAGGGTCAGGTGGCTGCCACGCAAGAACGGCAGGGGTGACTGGCAGGCTGCCTCCTGTTCGCAGGCCGGGTCGATTTCGACCTGGCCGCTGGCAGTAAGGGCCAGGTGCCCATGGGGCTTGTCCAGCGTCAGCACATGCAGGATGTTGCCGTACGGGTCGATCTGGCTCTTCACCTTGCAAGGCAGGTCCAGTTGCCATTCGACGATGCGCTGGCGTTCGCTGCTGCGCGGGGTAAGGCGCAGGAACTGGATGCTGTTGGACACATCACTGGCGTAGCTGTAGGTGGTGTCGTGGCGGATGGACAGTTTCATACAACCTCCAGGTAGGAGTGATGGACCGCCTGGCCCAGTTGGTTGACGCGGCCGATGAAATCGCTGAGCCAGGGATGCAGCCCGGCGTCGAGGATTTCGTCGATGGCGGTATAGCGCAGCCGCGCGTTGAGCTCGGCGGCCAGCCGCTGGGCCGCTCGCCCGGTACTGCCAGGCAGGCCGGCCAGGATCTGGTCCAGCTCCTCGATACAGGCATGCAGCGAGCGCGGCACGTCGACGCGCAGCAACAGCAATTCGGAAACCGGCCCGGCACTGGGCGCGGCGCGGTAGATTTCATTGAAGGCTTCGTAGGAGGTCAGGGCGCGCAGCAAGGCACTCCACTGGTAAAAACCCCTGGCCGAGTCGTCGCTGACCTCGTCGGAGGCCTCGCCGAACATTTCATAGCGCGCATCGAGCAGCCGCAGGGTGTTGTCGGCCCGTTCCAGGAAGGTGCCCAGGCGAATGAAGCTGTAGGCATCGTTGCGCATGATGGTACCGGAGGTGGCGCCGCGGAACAGGTGCGAGCGCTCCTTGACCCAGTCACAGAACTGGCTGATGCCGTAGCGGCCCAGCCCGTTGCTGGCAATGTTGCGCATTTCGATCCAGGTGGCGTTGATGTTCTCCCACATGTCCGCCGTTATCCGCCCGCGCACTGCATGGGCGTTGGTTCTGGCCGCCTGCAGGCAGCAGTAGATGCTGCCGGGGTTGGTGGCATCGAGGGCGAAGAAATGCAGCATGCGCTCGGTGTCGAGCTCGGCGTGGCGACGGATGTAGTCGTCGAGCGTGCCCGAGGCCAACAGTGACATGGCCAGTTCGGCATGGCCGTCGCTGCGCCCCGCCTGCGGCATCAGTGACAGCGAGTAGCTGACCTCGAGCATGCGCGCCAGGTTTTCCGCACGTTCCAGGTAGCGGGACATCCAGTACAGATCAGAAGCAGTTCGCGAAAGCATGGTTCAGTCCTCCACCACCCAGGTGTCTTTGGTACCGCCACCTTGTGACGAGTTGACCACCAGCGAGCCTTCCTTCAGCGCCACGCGGGTCAGGCCGCCTGGCACCAGGCGGGTTTCGCTGCCCGACAGTACGAACGGGCGCAGGTCGATATGCCGCGGCGCGATGCCGTTGTCGACGAAGGTCGGGCAGGTGGACAGGCACAAGGTCGGTTGCGCGATATAGGCATGTGGACGCGCTTTGATGCGGGCGCGGAAGTCCTCGATCTGCGCGGCAGTGGCGGCGGGCCCGACCAGCATGCCGTAGCCGCCAGAGCCCTGGGTTTCCTTGACCACCAGCTCGGGCAGGTTGGCCAGTACATGGGACAGGTCGGCCGGCTTGCGGCACTGCCACGTCGGTACGTTGTTGAGGATCGGCTCCTCGCCCAGGTAAAAGCGGATCATGTCGGCGACATAGGGGTAGATCGACTTGTCGTCGGCTACGCCGGTGCCCACCGCGTTGGCCAGCACTACGTTGCCGGCGCGGTACACCGAAATCAGCCCGGGCACGCCCAGCATCGAGTCGGGGTTGAACGAGAGGGGGTCGAGGTAGTCGTCGTCCAGCCTGCGGTAAATCACATCGACCCGTTGCGGGCCGGCGGTCGTGCGCATGTACACATGCTCGTCGCGCACGAACAGATCGGCGCCTTCGACCAGCTCGATGCCCATTTCGCGGGCCAGGAAGGCATGCTCGAAATAGGCACTGTTGAAGCGCCCTGGGGTAAGCAGCACAGCAGTGGGGTTATCCAGCGGGCTGGCGCTCTTGAGCGTGTCCAGCAGCAGGTTGGAGTAGTGGTCGATGGGCGCGATGCGCTGGGCGGCGAACAGCTCGGGGAACAGGCGCATCATCATCTTGCGGTCTTCGAGCATGTAGCTGACACCACTGGGGGTGCGCAGGTTGTCTTCCAGCACGAAATAGCTGCCATCGCCATCGCGCACCAGGTCCACGCCGGCGATGTGCGCATACAGGCCCCGGTGCAGGTCCAGGCCCTGCATGGCGATCTGATAACCCTCGTTGGCCAGGACCTGCTCTGGCGGGATGATCCCGGCCTTGAGGATGCGCTGGTCGTGGTAGATGTCTTCCAGGAACAGGTTCAGGGCCTGCACGCGCTGGATACAGCCGCGCTCGACCGTACGCCACTCGCTGGCGCGGATGCTGCGCGGGATGATATCGAAGGGGATCAGCCGCTCGGTGTCCTGTTTGTCGCCATACAAGGTAAAGGTGATACCGGCGCGGTGGAACAGCAGGTCGGCCTCGCGTCGGCGCTGCTCCAGCAGCTCCAGCGGGGTGTTCGCCAGCCAGCGGGCGAACTCCTGGTAGTGCGGGCGGCAGCTGCCGTTCGCGTCGTACATTTCATTGAAAAAAGCCCGGGACATACCCACTCCTTGCCGCCGTTACCGGCAGCTTCATTGCCGTTCATCTGCGTCTTTCAGGGTGCTGCCTTGCTGGTAAGTGGGGGTGTCGTCAGCCTCGGTCGCGTTGGGTTGCGGGTGCATTCCGTTCACCAACCAGCATTGCAATGAAAGTGCCGAAAACCCGGTGCAGTGCCGGGCAGGCCAGGGAATGGGCGGTGGGCAGCGGTTTTGCTGGGCGGCGCCTGGTCCAGGCGGGGTGAGGTGGCGGCCGGCTGACCGGCCGGCGTGCATCAAAACAGGGCGCCCGGTCTGCAGCCGCGTTTTTTGAACCGAGTTGGTGCGTACCGCCATGCCGGCCAGGCCAGGCAGGCGGTTCAACACCTCAACCCGCGTTGGCGGTCAGTTCCTGGCGAACGATGGCAGCGCCGGCGCTCAACGCCTTGAGCTTGCCGCTGGCGACCGCGCGCGGCAGTGGGGCCATGCCGCAGTTGGTGCAGGGGTAGAGTTTGTCGGCGTCGACGAACTGCAACGCCTTGCGCAGGGTGTCGGCCACGGCTTCGGGCGTTTCGATGGCAGGGTTGGCGACATCGATGGCACCGACCATGACCTTCTTGCCCCGAATCAGCTCAAGCAGTTCCATCGGCACATGCGAGTTGTGGCACTCCAGCGAAATGATATCGATGCTCGACTGTTGCAACGTCGGGAACACCTGCTCATATTGCCGCCATTGCGCCCCCAGGGTCTGTTTCCAGTCGGTGTTGGCCTTGATCCCGTAGCCATAGCAGATGTGCACCGCGGTTTCGCACTTGAGCCCTTGAACGGCGCGCTCCAGGGCGGCCACGCCCCAGTCGTTGACCTCATCGAAGAACACATTGAACGCCGGTTCGTCGAACTGGATGATATCGACGCCCGCCGCTTCCAGTTCCAGGGCTTCCTGGTTGAGTAGCCTGGCAAATTCCCAGGCCAGTTTTTCCCGGCTTTTGTAATGGCTGTCATACAGCGTGTCGATCATGGTCATGGGGCCCGGCAGCGCCCACTTTATTGGCTGGGCAGTTTGCTGGCGGAGGAACCTGGCATCGTCGACGAACACCGGTGCCTGTCGCGCTACAGCACCCACCACTGAGGGCACGCTGGCGTCGTAGCGATCGCGAATGCGCACGGTCTGGCGCTGCTTGAAATCGACCCCGCTCAAGTGTTCGATGAACGTGGTCACGAAATGTTGGCGGGTCTGTTCGCCGTCACTGACGATATCGATGCCCGCGTGCTGCTGTTCCTGCAAGGCCAGGCGCAAGGCGTCCTGTTTGCCTTCGGCCAGCTGCGCGCCCTGCAATTTCCAGGGTGACCAGAGTGTTTCAGGCTCCGCCAGCCAGGTAGGCTTGGGCAAACTGCCGGCAGTGGAGGTGGGAAGTAGCGTGTTCATCAGCGGTTACCTTGTGCGTTGAGGTGATCAGCCGGCGTATTGAGCGGACCATTGCTCCAGGGTGGTCTGGTACGGTTTGACGAAGCGCTCCTCGGCAAACCTGCCTTGTTCGAGCGCCAGGCGGCTGCGCTCTTCGCGGTCGTAGACAATGCGTGTAAGCGAATAGTCCTGGTGCTGCAGGCTCGGTTGGTAGGCCATTGCGGCTGCCGCATTGGCGTTGTAGATCTCGGGGCGGTAGATCTTCTGAAAGGTTTCCATGGTGCTGATGGTGCTGATCAGCTCCAGGTTGCTGTAGTCGGCCAACAGGTCACCGGCAAAGTAGAAAGCCAATGGCGCCACGCTGCCGGGCGGCATGAAGTAGCGCACCTTGAGCCCCATCCTGCTGAAGTATTCGTCGGTCAGCGAGTGGTCGTTCTGGTGATACTCCACGCCCAGCACCGGGTGCTGGTTTTCAGTGCGGTGGTAAACCCTGCTGCTCGACACACTCAGGCAGATGACCGGCGGCTTGTCGAAGTGCGCCTTGTAGGTGGCCGAGTTGATGAAGCACTTGAACAGCTTGCCATGCAGTTCGCCAAAGTTGTCCGGCGTGCTGAAGCTTGGCCGACCCTTGTTGTGTTCCAGCAACAACACACTGAAGTCGTAGTCCCGCACATACGAGGAAAAGTTGTTACCGACCATGCCGTCGATACGGCGGTTGGTGGTGTGGTCGACGATATGGGTCTGCAACAGCTCGATCAGCGGCAGGCCGCTGCTGAGCTGTTCACTGTGCAGGTGCAGTTCCACCGAAATGATATCCAGCTCTACGCTGTAACGGTCTGCATAGGCATTGTCCCAGTGCGCCAGGGCGTTGAAGCGGTTGTCGATCATCTGCAAGGTGTTGCGCAGGTTTTCCTGGCGGTTTTCCCCCCGCGCTAGGTTGGCGAAATTGGTGGTGATGCGGGTGTTTTCGCCGGGCTGGTAGTGCTCGTCGAAAGCGGTGCGCTGCACAGTGAATTGCGGTGCGTAAGCCATGTTGTACGGTGTCCTGATGCCTGGCTCGTGCCGTTGGGTAGTGCAAGCAGGCAACTATTGCCATGGCGCGAGCGACGTGATGTCCGTGTTCAGGCCGTATTCTAGGCAGGGGCCCTACATGAATGATATTGAAGATAAATCACTAATGATTTAGCGCTGCTCATGATGCTGGGGTGTCGGGAGTAGGCAACGGGAAGGAAAGCTTGTGTATGCGGTCGAGCGCTGGCGGTTGGCCCTGTGATCTTGATCGCAACTTTCCAGACTAAAGGTACGGAATTTTCAAGTTGGCATGAATATCCCATGTCAGTCGGGAGTCCAGTCTTCACCTACTGCACTACCTCCATCACCTCCACGGAAGAACAAGAAAGGGGGCTAACATGAGTTGTCTGATTTGCGCAGGGCACGCGGAATCCGTCGAATGCACCCTTGGATGGGAGGAGCGGCGCTGTTCCCAATGCGGGTGTTACCGAATGTCCCAGTCGCTGATCCTGTTGATGATGGAAGAGGGGCAGATCTTCGACACCGAGCGCATGCGCCAATGGCTGGTCGTGCGGCGTGGGCAGGTGCCGGTGCCCGCCATCGACCATGAGCACGCCATACTGCGCCTGTGAGTGGCGCAGACGCTCAGGTGCCTGTACAGGCAGTTGTGTACCTGGCTGGCTGACCTACGGCATCATAGCCGCTCGGCCACCCACTGACCCAGGATGCTGCAATGCGCAAAGTTGGCGAGCGACTGCCCGACGTGAACCTGTACCCGTCCAACAACCCTGCTGGCGCCTGCACTCAGGGCCCGAACGCTTCTGCCATTGGCCAGCGTCGCCAGCAGCGTACAAGGTAAAGACGGTTGAAACTTCACCAGCTCCGGGCGCTTGTCGCCATTCACAATGCCGGTAGCATCCTCGAAGCCTCCAAGCTCCTGCACATTACCCAACCTGCCCTGAGCCGTTCGATCAAGGAGCTGGAGCGCGAGGTGGGCTTCGCTTTGCTGCAACGCTCACCCAAGGGCATGGCCCTGACCGAGGAAGGCAAGCGCGTGATCCGCCATGCCAACCTGGTGGTCGAAAGTATTCGCCGCCTGCAGATCGAAGCGGCGAGCATCCAGGACGCCACGCTGGGCGCGGTGTCGATCGGCGTCACCTCGCTCACGGCCATGCTTGACGGGGTGGATGAAAGTATCCTGGCGTTCCGGCGTAAATACCCGCGGGTCAAACTCACCATCACCGACCTGCGCCCTAGCCAGATCCTGCAACGTTTGCGCGATGGCAGCCTGGACTTCGCCATCACATCGCAGCAGCCGCTCAGCCGCCTGAGCCTGGACTGGGAGGCGCTTGGCAGCATCAAGGGCAGCGTGATCTGCCATGTGTCGAACCAACAGCAGTTCAGCAAATCGCTGCGCACATTGCAGTACGCCCACTGGATCAGCCTGGACGAATTGGCCGATCAAGCTTCGCAGTTTCACCAGCTGTTCGAGGCCAACGGCCTGCCCGTGCCGCAAAATACCGTGGAGTGCACCTCGGTAATGATGGCGCTCAAGCTGCTGCAGAATACTGAGGCGCTGATGACCATCAGCCAACTGGCGGTGGACCAGAGTTTCAGGTACGGCATTGGCAGCGACTTCGTGGTCATGCCGGTGCAAGAGCTGATCCCGGATTACCCGATCAACCTGGTTTGCATCGACCGCCATAGCCTCACCACACCTGCGCAGGAGCTGTATCACAGCTTGCGCGGGCGGGTGCTGAGGCAAGCCCGGGCAGGGGCGTCAGAAGTGGTAGTACATGCCTAGCGCGACGTTGACCGGGTCGTCGCCCGGCTGCTCGAGCGGGGTACCTGCGTAGGTGACCGCCGAAGCGGGCTGGTTGGCGATCAGGCCGACCCGACCATACACGGCCCAGCGCGGGGTCACGAAGTGGTCGTAGCCAACCATTGCCGCGAAGGCGTCCTGGTCCTTGGCGGTGACCTGGCGTTGCATGATTGCCAGGCGTAGCACATCGCGTTCGCCAACCGGCACCATTGCCCCTGCAGTGATCAACGTGGTGCTAGGGCTGCCGGCCTGGTCCACGTCCTGGCGTTGCCAGGTCAGGCTGGTGGCCAGCGGGCCGAAGTCGTAGAACGCCGACAGGCTCTTGTAGCGGTTGGCGGTCTGGCGCGTGTTGCCAGCGTCGTCCCATGGGTCGCTGTAGTACAGGTTGTAGGAGCCCAGCAGCATCACCCGCTCGTTGCGGTATTGCAGGCGCGCGCCACCGCCTCGCAGGGTGCGCCCCTGGCTGGCGGCATCGTCGAAACCAAGGCTCACTGCCGTGCCCAGGCTGAAACCGTTGAGGTTCGGGGTGGTGTAGGCCAGTGTGTGCTTGGGGCGCAGGTCCAGGTAATAGGCGCCCTTGCCGGCTGCTGGCAGGGCCAGGTAGGTGTAAGGCGAGCCGTACGTGGCCAGGAACGGGTCGGCGTAGGTGGGGGTGCCCATGCTGTAGGTCTTGCCGAACTCCAGTTTACCCAGGCTTTTCGAACGTAGGGCCACAGCCGCCAGGCGCAGGCTGCCGACAGTGTCCCAGCTGCCCTCCAGTGCCTGGCCATTGAGGTTGAAGCCTTCTTCGGCTACCAGCTCCAGCGCGCTGTCAGCGCTTAGCCCCTTGCGCGCATACAGCCCAAGCTTGTTGGTCCAGGCACCGCCGCCGGCCAGCCTGAAGCCCGCGTGCTGCTGCGAGTCGTGGTAGCTGGCAAAGGCGTCCACGGTGCCGTAGACCTTGAGCGTGTCATCAAAGCCGTAGTCCACCCCGTAATAACCGAAACCAGGCGCGATCCGGGCGAGTGCCGGAAAGCCATCTGCCTGTGCCTCAGCGGCCAGGCAAGCGCTTTGGATCATCAACAGCAACGATGTAGTGCGAGTGTTCATTCACGACTCCAGGCCAGCACGATGATGGGGTGGCTGTAGCGTCGGTGAATAACCCGTTGCAGTGTGATTGCTTATTCGGCCAGTGCATGCCGTTTGGTTAAGCCAATGGGTGCCTTTGCGGTGGCGCATGACCGGTGCTCATGCCCTTGGCAACGGCTGACCTGCGGCCATTGGGCAACGCCTGCAGCATCGGTTGCATGCCTGCCGGGGTGCCGACCTCAGGGCGCTGGGCTGATTAACCCCGGGTTAACCAATTGCCGAAACTGCAAGTGTATTGACTGCCCGATTGGCCGATATTCGTTGCACGCCGCGATTCGCCAACGGAGAAAAACAATGACAACACCGCTACCCGCACCGCCAGTTCTGCAGGCGGATGCGCCTTGCAGTGCGCACTCGTCGTCCTCGCGTAAAACCTTGATTGCCTGCTCGCTGGGCAATGCGCTGGAAATGTACGACTTCACGATCTACAGCTTTTTCGCTGTATTGATCGGCAAGCATTTCTTCCCGTCCGATTCGGCAATGGCTTCGTTGTTGATGTCGCTGGCCACCTTCGGCGTCGGCTTTCTGATGCGGCCGGTCGGGGCCATGGTCATTGGCCGTTACGCCGACCGGCATGGGCGCAAGGCAGCCTTGTCGCTGACGATTGGCTTGATGACCCTGGGTACGGCATTGATCGCGTTCACCCCCACCCATGCGCAGATCGGTATCTGCGCCACGCTGCTGCTGGTGGCCGGTCGGCTGATTCAGGGCCTGTCGGCCGGTGGCGAGATCGGTACCGCATCGGTGTTCCTGATGGAGTCCAGCACTGTTGGCAAGCGCTGCCAGAGCGTCAGTTGGCAGGCGGCCAGCCAGGGCTATGCCGCCCTGGTGGGGGCAGGGTTCGGTCTGGCGCTCAGCCAATGGCTCGAGCCGGACGCGCTGGAAAGCTGGGGTTGGCGCATCCCGTTCATTTTCGGCCTGCTGATCGGCCCGGTCGGCTGGTACATTCGCACGCGGTTGCCGGAAACCCATACCGCCGAAGCGGCGCGTTCAGGCGAGCCGGTGCTGGATGCCGCCCTGCTCAAGCGAATCGCCCTGGGCATTGGCCTGATGGCCAGCTCGACCATCGGCATGTACCTGTTCGTGTTCTACATGCCCACCTACCTGACCACCGCCTTGCATTACCCGCCAGGCAGCGCGATGGCGATCGCCTGCATCAGCAGCGGCTGCATGGCGCTCATCTGCCCACTGGCGGGCAAGTTCGCCGACAAGCACCAACTGCGCAAGCGCCTGCTGGTATGGACGGTCGCCACGCCGGGGGGGGGGG
>NZ_AEWE02000010.1:39106-39549 GCF_000190455.2 Pseudomonas sp. TJI-51 | reverse complement strand
GTGGCGGTGCTGATCCTGCCCACCTGCATGGGCGCCGGTGCGTTCTTTGCCCTGATGATGGAGGGGTTCCCCAAGGCGCGGCGCTCTTTCGGCACTTCGGTCAGCTACAGCCTGGGGGTAACCCTGTTTGGGGGGTTCTCACCGTTGGTGGCCACCTGGCTGATCGCTGCGCTGGGTACGCCGTTGGCCCCGGCCTACTTCTTGTTGGCCGGTGGTGCAGTCAGCCTGGTCTGCCTCAACTACTTCCCTGAAAACAAAGGATGCGAGTGACATGGGTACTTTGCAGAGTGATCAGCCGTTGCAACCAACTGCAGCGCTCGATGCGTTTGTCATGCTGCGCCGGCAGATCCACGCCGCGCCGGAGATAGGCGGCGACACCCCGGGAACGGCGGCGCTGGTAGCCGACACACTGCAGCCGCTGGGCTACACGGTGCATCGGCAGG
>NZ_AEWE02000010.1:0-39048 GCF_000190455.2 Pseudomonas sp. TJI-51 | reverse complement strand
TTGCGTGCCGACATGGACGCCTTGCCCATGACCGAGAAGAACGCTTTCGCCCATGCCAGCAAGGTGCCCGGGCGAATGCATGCCTGCGGTCATGACGGGCACACCGCAATCCTGCTGGCGGCTGCAGCGCAACTGGCGGCTACCCNNCCCACCGGCCGCCCCCCCGCCAGTTCAACGGCACGTTGAACCTGATCTTCCAGCCGGACGAAGAGGGCCTGGCCGGCGCCAGGGCGATGATCGACGACGGGCTGTTCGAACGCTTCCCGTGTGATTCGGTGTATGCCCTGCACAACATGCCCGGCCTGCCGGTGGGCACGTGCGTGGTACAGGCCGGGCCGACCATGGCCTCTTCGCAGCGGGTCAGCATTCGCATCACCGGCAAAGGTGGCCATGGGGCGATGCCGGAACTGTCGGTAGACCCGATAATGGCGTTGCACAGCCTGATCGGTGCGATCCAGACCATCAAGTCGCGCAACCTGAGTGTCGACGACCATGCTGTGATCAGCATCGGCATGATCCAGGCTGGTACGGTGTACAACATCATCCCCGACGAGGCCTGCATGCTGCTGAGCGTGCGCACCGACACGGCCGAGACCCAGCAGAAGATCAACAGCCGGATAGAGGCGTTGGCCAGGGGGCACGCGCAAGCTTTTGGCGTTGAGATCGATGTGCAGTTTACCCAGCTGGCCCCGGCGTTGTGCAACAGCGAGCAAGAAAGTGCGCTGCTGCGCGAGAGCCTGCGACCGCTGTTCGCCGATGGCGCACTGCTGGACAAGCTGCCGAAAAAGGTCATGGGTACCGAAGACTTCGCCTACATGCTGCAGGCGCGGCCAGGCTGTTACTTCATGCTCGGCAACGGCACCGGCGAGTTTCATGGGTGTTCGGTGCACAACCCTCACTATGACTTCAACGATGCGTTGGTGAAGATCGGCGCCGATTGCTGGGTCAAGTGGGTGCAGGACGCGTTGCGCTGAGCCGGGCCGGGTACTACCGCCTGGCCGGTGGCGGCCACACGGTGGTGGCGCCACAGGCCATGGTCGTGCCTGGGGTCAGTGCGCGCTGGCCACGGTCTGCGGTTGCCAGCCGCCACCCAGGGCTTTGTAGATCGAAACGATGCCGCGGTACAGCTCGACCTCGCCTTGCGCTTGCGCATCTTCGGCACTCAACCGTTCGCGTTCGGCATCGAGCAGTACCAGGTAGTCCACGGTCCCCTCGCGATAGCGAATTGAGGCCAGTTGCGCCGCCTTGCGGCTGGCTTCGCTCTGGCGCATCAACGACAGCAACCGTTGTTGGGTCTTGGCGTAGTCGCTGAAGGCGTTGGCCGACTCTTCCAGTGCCAGCAACACCTGTTGCTCGTAATTGGCCATGGCGCCTTCGGCGTCGGCCTTGGCCCCGCGCAGGCGGGCCCGCACGCTGCCCAGGTCGAACGCCGCCCAGGTAATGCTGGGGCCCAAGGCCCAGGCGTTGGCCGCCGATGAGCCGAGCTGCGACCCGCGCGCGGCGGTAAAGCCCAGGAAACCGCTGAGGCTGACCCGCGGGAACAGGTCGGCGGTGGCGACGCCGACGTTGGCCGTGGCGGCTGCCAGCTGGCGTTCGGCGCTGCGAATGTCCGGGCGGCGGCGCAGTAGTTCGCCGGGGTCGCCCACCGGCAGCGCCTTGGCGATGGCCGGTAGCGCCTTGGGCGACAAGTCTACGCTGAGGGCGTCGGGGCGCTGGCCGAGGAGGGTGGCGATGCGGTGCCGCGCCCGGGCCTGTTCGGCCTGCAGTTGCGGCACGGTCGCTTCGACCCCGGCCAGGCGGGCATCGGCGCGCACCACGTCGAGGTCGTTGCCGACCCCGGCGTCGCGCAGGGTTTCGGTGATGCTGCGCGATTGCTGCTGGGTCTTGAGGTTGGCCAGGGCAATCTTCTCGCGCAGCTGTGCACCGCGTAATTGCCCATAGGCATCGACCAGTTCGGCGATCAGGCTGACCTGCAACTGCTGCAGGTCGGCGGCAGCGGCCGCTTCCTGCGCTTCACTGGCTTCGATCTGGCGCTGGATGCGGCCGAACAGGTCCAGCTCCCAGGCCATGTCCAGGCCCAGGTCATAGCGTTCGCTGTTCACCCGTTGCTCGGTCTGGCCAGGAACCTGGCCTTTGCCGATATCGCTGCTGGCACGGCTGGTGACCACCGGGAACGGGTCGTTCTCGGCGTCTTCACGGATCGAGCGGGCCGACTTCAGGCGGGCGAAGGCCACGCGCAGATCCCGGTTGCCGGTCAACGAAGCCTGCACCAGCTGGTTCAGTACCGGGTCGTCGAACTGCTTCCACCACAAGCTTTCAAAGTGGCTGCGGTCATAGGCCTTGGCCTGCGCATCAGCGCCCAGCTGGGCAGGTGCGGTGGCGGGGGCCTGGTAGTCCGGGCCGACCGCGCAGGCGGCCAGGGCCAGGGCCAGCAGGCTTGGCGTCAGGGGTTTGAGCAGGTTCATGCGTGGTTCTCCAGCACTTGCACGCGTTCGGCCTTGCGGGCCTGGCGACGCTCGACGAAACGGCGGATCAGGAAGAAGAACACCGGGGTGAGGAACAAGCCGAATACGGTCACGCCGATCATCCCGGAGAACACCGCCACACCCATGGCATGGCGCATTTCCGAGCCTGCACCCGAGCTGAAGACCAGCGGCACCACACCCATGATGAAGGCGATGGAGGTCATCAGGATCGGCCGCAGCCGCAGGCGGCACGCTTCCAGGACGGCAGCCAGCGGGTCGAGGCCCTTGGCTTGTTCGTCCTTGGCGAACTCGACGATCAGGATCGCGTTCTTGCACGCCAGGCCCACCAGCACGATCAGCCCGATCTGGGTGAAGATGTTGTTGTCGCCACCCGATACGATCACACCGGTGATCGCCGACAGCAGGGTCATCGGCACGATCAGGATCACTGCCAGCGGCAGGCTCCAGCTTTCGTACTGGGCAGCCAGTACCAGGAAGGCCAGCAGCACGCACAGCGGGAAGACGAACAGCGCGGTATTGCCCGAGAGGATCTGCTGGTAGGTCAGGTCGGTCCACTCGAAGGTCATGCCGTTGGGCAGTTCCGCTTTCAGCAGTTTTTCGATGGCCGCCTCGGCCTGGCCAGAGCTGTAGCCGGGCGCTGCGGCACCGTTGATTTCAGCGGTGATGAAACCGTTGTAGTGCATCACACGGTCCGGCCCGGAGGTATCGCTGACCTTGAGGAAGGTCGCCAGCGGTATCATCTCGCCCAGGTTGTTGCGCACCTTCAATTGGCCGATTTGCTCGGCATCGAGGCGGAACTGCTGCTCAGCCTGGACGTTGACCTGGTAAGTGCGGCCAAAGCGGTTGAAGTCGTTGGTGTACAGCGAGCCCAGGTAGACCTGCAGGGTGTCGAAGATGTCGCTGATCGCCACGCCATGGGTCTTGGCCTTTTCCCGGTCGATGGCGGCATCGACCTGCGGCACGTTGACCTGGTAGCTGGTGAACAGGCCCGCCAGCTCCGGCACCTCGTGGCTTTTGGCAATGATGTTCTGGGTTTCCTTGTACAGCGCTTCGTAGCCCAGGTTGCCGCGGTCTTCGATCTGCAGGCGGAAGCCGCCGATGGTGCCCAGGCCTTGTACCGGCGGTGGCGGGAAGATCGCGATGTAGGCGTCCTGAATGTCGGCGAACTGGGCATTGAGCGCGGCAGCGATGGCGGCAGCCGACTGGCTTGGGTCCTTGCGCTCGTCAAACGGCTTGAGTGGGGTGAACACGATGCCGCTGTTCGGGCTGTTGGTGAAGCCGTTGATCGACAGGCCAGGGAAGGCGACCGAGTCGGCCACGCCAGGTTGCTTGAGGGCGATTTCGCTCATGCGCTTGATCACCGCCTCGGTGCGGTCGAGGCTGGCGGCGTCGGGCAACTGGGCGAAGGCCACCAGGTATTGCTTGTCCTGGGCCGGTACGAAGCCGGTGGGGGTAGACGAGAAACCCAGGTAGGTCAGGCCCATCAGGCCGGCGTACACGAACAGGGCGATGCCGCTGGAGCGAATGACCCGGCGCACGCCGCCCACGTAGCGGTGCGAGGCACGGTCGAAAAAGCGGTTGAACGGGGCGAACAGCCAGCTGCCCAGGAGTTTTTCCAGTAACCGCGAGAAACGGTCCTTGGGCGCATGGTGTTCCTTGAGCAGTACGGCAGCCAACGCCGGTGACAGGGTCAGCGAGTTGAATGCCGAGATCACCGTGGAAATGGCGATGGTCAGCGCGAACTGCTTGTAGAACTGCCCGGTCAGGCCGGAAATGAAGGCAGCAGGCACGAACACCGCACACAGGACCAAGGCGGTGGCGATGATCGGCCCGGTCACTTCGGCCATGGCCTTCTGCGTCGCCTCCAGGGGTTTGAGGCCCAAGCCGATATTGCGCTCGACGTTTTCCACCACCACGATGGCGTCGTCCACCACGATACCGATGGCCAGCACCAGGCCGAACAATGACAGCGCGTTGAGCGAGAAGCCGAACAGGTGCATGACCGCAAAGGTGCCGATCAGCGATACCGGCACCGCCAGCAACGGGATGATCGAGGCGCGCCAGGTTTGCAGGAACAGAATGACCACCAGCACCACCAGCACCAGCGCTTCGAACAGGGTGTGCACCACCGCCTCGATGGAGCCGCGCACGAACACGGTCGGGTCATAGACGATGCTGTAGTCCATGCCTTCGGGGAAGTCCTTCTTCAGCTCGGCCATTTTTGCCCGTACTTCGTCGGAGATCTCGATGGCGTTCGAGCCTGGGCGCTGGAAGATCGGCAGTGCCACTGCCGGCTGGTTGTTCAGCAACGAGCGCAGGGCATATTGGCTGGAGCCGAGCTCGACCCGGGCGATGTCTTTCAGCCGGGTGATTTCGCCGTCGGCGCCGGCGCGGATGATGATGTTCTCGAACTCTTCCTCGTTGACCAGGCGGCCCTGGGTGTTGATCGACAGCTGGAAACTGGTCGAACCCGGGGCGGGCGGGGCGCCCAACTGCCCGGCGGCGACCTGGCGGTTCTGTTCGCGAATGGCTGCGACCACGTCACTGGCGGTGAGGTTGCGCGAAGCAGTTTTGTTCGGGTCGAGCCAGACGCGCAGCGAGTAGTCGCCCATGCCGAACAGCTGCACATCACCCACGCCGCCAAGGCGTGCCAACTCGTCCTTGATATTGAGGATGGCGTAGTTGGACAGGTAGAGCATGTCGTAGCGGTTGTCCGGCGAGGTCAGGTGCACGACCATGGTCAGGTCGGGCGAGGCCTTGTCGACGGTGATACCGATGCGGGTCACTTCTTCCGGCAGCTTGGGCTGGGTGCGGGTGACGCGGTTCTGCACCTGCACCTGGGCGTTGTCCAGGTCGGTGCCCAAGGCGAAGGTGATGGTCAGCGTCAGTTTGCCGTCAGCGGTGGACTGGGAAGACATGTACAGCATGTTCTCCACACCGGTAATGGCTTGCTCCAGCGGCGCAGCCACGGTTTCGCCGATGACTTTCGGGTTGGCACCCGGGAAGTTGGCGCGTACCACCACGGTTGGCGGCACTACCTCGGGGTATTCGCTGATGGGTAACTGGAACAGCGAGATCGAGCCGGCAATCAGCAGCACCAGCGACAGCACGGCGGCGAAGATCGGCCGGGTTATGAAGAATTTGGAGAAGTTCATCGGTCTGGTCCCTTAACCGCGTGGCGCCTGGGCGCTGGCGTTTTTCACGTTGTTGCCCGCCACTTTGGGCGCCGGGTTGCTGGCCTCCAGGGCCTGGCGCTGTTGGGCGAGGGCGGCCAGGGTCTGCTCGCTGGCCATCTGGGTTTCCTGCGGCGTTACCGGCGAACCCGGGCGTACGCGCTGCAGGCCCTTGACCACGATGCGCTCGTCCTTGCCCAGGCCGCTGCGCACGATGCGCAGGCCTTCGAGTTTTGGCCCCAGTTCCACAGCGCGGTAGGCGGCCTTGTTGTCCTTGTCCATGACCAGCACGAACTTCTTGCCAAGGTCGGTGCCCACGGCCTCGTCGTTGATCAGTACGGCGTCGTACTGGGCGCTGCCCACCAGCTTCAGCCGGGCATACAGGCCCGGGGTGAACTGGCCGTCGCGGTTGTCGAACACGGCGCGGCCACGGATGGTGCCCGTGCGCGGGTTGACCTGGTTGTCGACGAAGTTCATCTGGCCCAGGTGAGGGGTGCCGGTTTCGTTGGTCAGGCCGAGGTACACCGGGGTGCTCTGGCCGCGTTGCCCCTCGCGCGCCAGCTGGGTGTACTTGAGGTACACGCGCTCGTCGGCGTCGAAGTAGGCGTAGACCTTGTCGGTGGAGACCACGCTGGTCAGCGGGGTCACGTCGGCGCTGACGATGTTGCCGGCCGTGAACGCGGCGCGGCTGACCCGGCCGCTGATCGGCGCGGTAACCCGGGTAAAGCTGAGGTTCAGGCGGGCGAGGTCCAGTTGAGCCTGGATGGCGTCGACCCCGGCCCGGGCTTCGGCAGCGGCGCTGCTGCGCGATTCGGCCAGCTCGGCGGAAATGGCGTTGCTGTCGCGCAGGCGCTCACCACGGCGGGCTTCATTGGCGCTGCGGATGGCGGTGGCCTTGGCTTGTTGCAACTGGGCTTCGAGGCGGCGGACTTCTGCCTGGAACGGGCGCGGGTCGATCTGGAACAGCAGGTCGCCTTTCTTGACCTGGGCGCCCTCGGTGAAGGCGACCTGGTCGATCTGGCCGGACACCCGCGGGCGCACCTCGACGGTTTCCGGGGCTTCGAGGCGGCCGGTGAACTCGTCCCATTCATTGATCGGTTGCTCGATCACCTTGGCCACGGTGACTTTCGGCGCGGCGGGAGCCTGCACGGCGTCGGGGGTTCGGCCGCAAGCGCTGATCACCACCACAGCCAGGGCTGCGAGGGGGAAGCGCAAGGGTTTGAGTGATTGTTCCATGGAGAACTCCGCCAATGTATTAGTGATGGGCGGAGTGTGAGTGTCTTGCGCGAGAGGCACGAATCGAACGGGCCGAAATCTATTATCACGCTGAATGATAGGTCGGGATCAGCGGGTGGTGAATCGAGGGTGCGGGCCTGCACCCGAAGCCGGTGCCAGGGCCCGCTGCCACGGGCTTAGCGTTGGCTGCCGCCAGCGCCGCCTGCGTCGGCACCACCGGTCCCTTCGGACCCTGTGCCGTCCATGCCTGGCAAGTCACGACTGTCGTTCTGCTGGGCGGGCGGGCTGTCCGGGTCATTGCCCTTGATGCGCGGGTCGGTATCCCGCGGCATGGGTTTTTCGATCGGGTTGAGGGTGCTGTCCACGCCGGGCTGCGGCGCGTTGTTGTGCGGGTCGTCGGGGTAGGTCGGGCCAGTGCCGGCGGCAAGCGCCAGTGGCGAGGCGAGCAGGGCAATCAGCAGCACGCTTGAGCGGTTCATGGCAGTCTCCATTGCGTCGGGTGGGGCGTACTCCTTTTCGGCCCCACCCGTGGCGCTAACGTGCCATTGTTGCGCTCATTGTTCCGATCAGCGGTTACACCACCATCGACAACAACATGATGAAGATGATGCCGACGATGGAAAGAATCGTCTCCATCATGCTCCAGGTCTTGAAGGTTTCGGCCACGGTCATGTTGAAGTACTGCTTCACCAGCCAGAAGCCGGCGTCGTTCACATGCGACAGGATCAGCGACCCGGCGCCGGTGGCCAGCACCAGCAACTCACGGTTCACCCCCGGTACCAGGTCGATCACCGGTGCCACGATACCCGCGCCGGTTATGGTCGCGACGGTGGCCGAACCGGTGGCGATACGGATCACCGCCGCTACCAGCCAGGCCAGCAGGATCGGCGAAATTTCCGCTTGCACGGCCATTTGCCCGATCACATTGCCCACCCCGGTGTCCACCAGCATCTGCTTGAAACCGCCGCCGGCACCGACGATCAGCACGATCGCAGCGGTTGGCGCCAGGCTCTGGTCGAGCATTTTCATGATTTGCTGGCGGTTGAAACCGCGGGCCGAGCCAAAGGTGTAGAAGGCCAGCAGCAAGGCAGCGAGCAGGGCGGTGATCGGGTGGCCGATCAGGTCCATCCACTGGCGCACGATGTGCTCGGCAGGCAGCACCACGTCGGCGAAGGTTTTCAGCAGCATCAAGGCCACCGGCAGCAGCACGGTGATCAGGGTGATGCTGAAGCTCGGCAGGTTGCCCTGGTCGGACTCCTTGGCGATCTGGTCCATCAGCTCCTGCGACGGGTTGCCGGGAATGTAGCGGGAGATGAAGTTACCGAACAGCGGGCCGGCGATGATGGCGGTAGGCAGCGCCACGATCAGGCCGTAGAAAATGGTCTTGCCGATGTCGGCGTGGAAGATGCCGATCGCCAGCAACGGGCCCGGGTGCGGCGGTACCAGGCCATGCACGACCGACAGGCCGGCCAGCAATGGAATGCCGATTTTCACCAGTGAAACCCCGGAGCGCCGGGCCACGATGAACACCAGTGGAATCAGCAGCACGAAGCCGATTTCGAAGAACAGCGGAATGCCCACCAGGAAAGCGGCGAACATCATGGCCCAGTGCACGTTCTTCTTGCCGAAGGCGCGAATCAGGGTTTGCGCGATCTGGTCGGCGCCGCCGGAGTCGGCCATCAGTTTGCCAAGCATGGTGCCCAGGGCGAGCACGATGCCGACAAAGCCCAGCACACCGCCAAAGCCGTCCTGGAACGACTTCATGACCTTGGCCACCGGCATGCCGGAGGTCAGGCCCAGAAAGCCGGCCGCCAGGGTAAGGGCGACGAAGGGGTGAACCTTGAAGTGGGTGATCAGCAGGATCAGCCCGACGATCGTCACGAGCGCGTCGAGCAACAGGAAGGTATCAGTAGCCAGTCCGAACATGGTTTCAAGGCCTCGGTCTTATCGTTGTTTTGGCGTAGCGTTTTGGGAACTTTCCGCGCTTTCGCGGGGGCGGGTAGCGCTGTCTTTGGTGAGCCGGTAAACCGCTGGGTCAGGCGGTCTGCGCCAGGCCCTGCTCACCGCAGCGCTTTAGCCAGCGGTCTACCGCTTCGGCCAGGGCTTCGATGGGCTGGGTAGCGTCCAGGGCCAGGGTCAGGGGCTCGCCACGGGGCGATTCCAAGGCGGCGAACTGGCTGTCGATCAGGCTGGCCGGCATGAAATGCCCAGGGCGTGCCAGCACGCGCTTTTCGGCTTCGGCAGCCGACAGTTCGAGGAAAACGAACACCAGCCCTGGCATGGCCTGGCGCAGGGTTTCGCGGTAGCGGCGTTTGAGCGCCGAGCAGGTCAGGATCGGGCGTTCGCCGGCCTGGCTGATGGTTTGCAACTCTTCGCCCAGGCGCACCAGCCAGCCGGCACGGTCGGCGTCGTCCAGGGGGATGCCCGCGCTCATCTTGCGGATGTTTTCGGCAGGGTGGAAAGCGTCGCCTTCGATCAGGCGACCGCCGCTTCGGGCAGCGATGGCAGCACCGATGCAGCTTTTGCCGCAACCGGCCACGCCCATCACCACGATGGCGGACAGGGGAGAATTCATCAGTACCTCCTGCGGGGTGAGGTAGCGCTGTCTCGTCGCTGACGAACAGCCACCTCCCCGGTGTTATTGGTCTTGTCCTTACGCAGTATGGACGCCTGGCAGCACGCGTGTAGCGGCAGCTACCAAAGATTACATTGCCTGCATCCTGAGACAGCGCTACCTTAGTGGCCGTTCCCCATCCTTGCAAGTAGTAAAATTACAACATCCATGTCCCGCACCGGCTCCCGTACCACAGGTCGTCCTACCCTGGCTGAAGTGGCCAGGCTTTCCGGGGTTTCCCCGATCACCGCTTCGCGCGCGCTGCGCGGCGTGAGCACGGTTGCGCCAGAGCTGGCCGCAAAGGTCATGGCTGCCGCTGCCAGCCTGGGCTACGTGGCCAACCCTGCGGCCCGGGCGTTGGCCTCGGCGCGCAGCCAGTCTGTCGTGGTGCTGATCCCGTCGCTGTCCAACCAGCTGTTCATCGATACCCTGGAGGCCATCCACGACGTCATGCGCCCGCGTGGGCTCGAGGTGCTGATCGGCAACTATCACTATGACCTGGCCGAAGAAGAGAACCTGATCCGCAATTACCTGGCCTATCAGCCCTGCGGGATGTTGCTGACCGGGTTCGAGCGCAGCGATGCGGCCCGCCAGATGCTGGCCGCCAGCGGCGTACCCTGTGTGCACATGATGGAGCTCAAGGGCGAGCCGGGGGCGGTATCGGTCGGTTTTTCCCAGGAGCAGGCGGGGCGGGCTGCCGCGCGGCACCTGATCGACCGCGGGCGCAAGCGCCTGGCATTTATAGCCGCGCAACTCGACCCGCGGGTGATGCAGCGGGCCGAGGGTTTCCGCCAGGCCCTGGCCGAGGCGGGCCTGCACGCTGCGGAACTGGAAGTGTTGGCCCCGGAGCCTTCTTCGATTGCCTTGGGCAGCACACTGTTCAGCCGCCTGATGCAGGAGGCCCCGGATGTGGACGGCATCTTCTTCTGCAACGACGACCTGGCCCAGGGCGCTGTCTTGCAGGCGTTGCGCCAAGGTGTGGAGGTGCCTCGCCAGGTGGCCATGGTGGGCTTCAACGACCTGCCGGCTTCGGCGCACATGGTGCCGCGCCTCACGTCTATCCGTACCCCGCGGGCTGCCGTCGGTCGGGGCGCGGCCCAGGCCTTGCTCGCGTTGCTGGACGGCAAACGGGTGGCCAGTGCCCAACAGGACCTGGGTTTTGAGCTGATGGTGCGGGAAAGTACCTGATTCGCTCCCCTGTGCAATGGCGTTGACCACGCCCTGGCGGCCTGCCGGCGTAACAGAAATGGAGTAATCACAAAGCGATGGCACTGTGCTTGCACCGCGCATACGGCCATCTATGCTCATGAAACCGCGCATAAAGGAGGCCCGGCGTCATGTTCGATTTCCATCGCAAATCCGATTTGGTCGAGATCCAGCGCAGCCATCAGGCATTGGCCGACGCACAGGCCAAACTGGCTGCCATCAGTCGCTCCATGGCAATGATCGAATTCGCCCCGGATGGCACCATTCTCGACGCCAACGACCGCTTCTGCCAGGCCATGGGTTACAGCGCTGAAGAGCTGCGCGGCAAGCACCACCGGCTGTTCTGTGAGCCGGGCTATGCCCAGAGCGCCGAGTACCAGCAACTGTGGCATGAGCTCGGCCAGGGCAAGACCATCAGCGGCACGTTCGAGCGCGTCGACAAGGCCGGCCGTGAAGTCTGGCTGGAGGCCAGCTACATGCCCGTGCTGGATGCCCAGCGCCAAGTCAGCAGCGTGATCAAGGTGGCGTCCGACATCAGTCAGCGCGTCGCCCTTGAGCATGAAAGCGAAAGCCTGCTGAAGGCGATCAGCCGCGCCATGGCAGTGATCGAGTTCACCCCGCAAGGGCGGGTGATCAAGGCCAACCAGAACTTCCTGGACACCATGGGTTACCGGCTCGACGAGGTGGTAGGCCGCCACCATGGCCTGTTCTGCCTGCCGCACGAGCGTGAGTCGGCCGAGTACCGCCAGTTCTGGGCGTCGCTTAACCGTGGCGAATACCACTCGCACCGCTTCGAGCGGGTGAACAAGCAAGGCCAGACGGTGTACCTGGAAGCCTCCTACAACCCGATTTTCGACAGCAAGGGCCGCCTGTACAAGGTGGTCAAGTTCGCCAGCGACATCACCGACCAGGTCTGTACCCAGCAAAGTGCCGCCGATGCGGCCCATGCCAGTTCGGTGCAGACCGATGCCTGCGCGCGCAAAGGCACCGAAGTGGTACAGCAGACCGTGCAGGTGATCGAGCAGATTTCCGTGGAGCTCAACGACGCAGCGCGCAGCATCGATGCGGTGAGCAAACAGTCGGATGTGATCGGGCAGATTGTGCTGACCATTCGTGGTATCGCCGACCAGACCAACTTGCTGGCGCTGAATGCGGCCATCGAAGCCGCCCGTGCCGGCGAACACGGGCGCGGTTTTGCCGTGGTCGCCGACGAGGTGCGCAACCTGGCCGCGCGCACCAGCAAGGCTACCCTGGAAATCGTCGATGTGGTGCGGCAGAACCACGACCTGTCGCTGCTGGCCGTAGCCAGCATGCAGTCAAGCCTGAACCGCACCGGCCATGGCGTGGCGCTGGCCAATGAAGCCGGCACGGTGATCATGGAGATTCAGCAAGGCTCAAGGCACGTGGTCGATGCCATCAGCCAGATCAGTTCGACGCTGCAATTGCATTGAGCGCAGCACGCATATCGTCCAGCAGGGCCTGCAGGCTGGCTTGCAGCCGTGCGCGCGGCTCGTCGGTCGGCGAGCCTTGCGCCTGGGCCGCTTCGATCGCTTCGCAATCCTGGACCACGGTGCGTACCCTGATCATCTTGGCGCCGCCCTTGATGCGGTGGGCCAAGGCACGCAGCGCCTCTTCGGACGCGTCCGCCGCCAGCGCATGCAGGGCCGCCAGGTCTTCACCAACGCTGATCGACAGTTGCTCGAGCAAATGCCTGGTGAGCTGCGCGTCGTCCTGAGTCAGGTGGCGTAGCTCATCCAGGTTCAAGCCGCCCGCGCGCGCTGTTGGCGCAGGTGGGCGGGCCTGGGGCAGGTGGGCTTTGAGGGCTCGCAAACCTATCGGCTTGAACAGGCAAACGTCCATCCCGCTGGCCAGGCAGCGGGTACGTTCCTCGGCCTGGGCATTGGCGGTGATACCCAGAAGCCGGCACCTGGGCAGGCTGCGCTCGGCCTCGAACTGGCGAATGCGCCGGGTGAGTTCATGGCCATCCATGACCGGCATGCTGCAATCGGTGATCACCACATCGAAGCGCCCCGCTTGCCAGCGGCCCCAGGCGACTTCACCGTTCTGCGCCAGGCTCACCTGGTGCCCAAGGGTGTGCAATTGCCGCTCCAGCAATAGCAGGTTGGCAGGGTAGTCGTCGACGATCAGCACATTCAAAGGGCCGTCGCTGTTTTCCAGTTGGGCCGGGTCCTCGGGCACGGCTGCCGGGGGCGCGCAGGTGGGCAGTTGCAGGTTCACTTGCACCCGGGTGCCGACGCCTTCGACGCTTTGAAGCTTCAGCGTGCCGCCCATCAGCTCGGCAAGCGTGCGGCTGATGACCAGGCCCAAGCCTGCGCCCTGGCGGGCCCTGGGGCCGTCGGCCTGGACAAAGGCATTGAACAGGCGGGCCTGGTCGGCAGGGCTGATACCGATGCCGGTGTCGCGCACATCCAGCTCCACCGGCAACACGCCATGGCCGGCGATAACCGGCAGAAGCAGGTTGGCCTGCACCTCGCCACGGTCGGTGAACTTGATGGCGTTGCTGATCAGGTTCGACAGGATTTGCTTGAGCCGCAGCGGGTCCGCCAGCACCCAGGCCGGTTCAGCGGGCAGTTCGCCGTGCAGGTGCAGGCCCTTGGCCCGGGCGTTGCCTTCGAACACGCGCAAGGTGGCGCGCACCAGTTCGCGCAGGTCCGTGGGCACGGGTTGCAGGGTGATGTGCCCGGACTCGATCCGGGAAATATCGAGAATGTCGCCAATCAGTTCCAGCAGGCCAAGCGCTGAATCATGGGCCGTCTGCAGCGTATGGATATCGCTGCGCCCGCTACGGCAGTCCTCCAGCGCCAGTTCCAGCAACCCGATCACGGCATTCATCGGGGTGCGGATTTCATGGCTCATGGTGGCCAGGAACGTGCTTTTGGTCTGGCTGGCCTGTTCAGCGTCGTCCTTGGCCTGACGCAGTTGCTCCAGCAGCCCGCGGCTCAGCGCCAACTGGTCCTGCAGGGCGTGTTGCGCCTCGGTGCGCTGGTTGATCAGCTTGCGCAGGTAGCTGTTCCAGAACACCACGCCGGCCAGCAGCAGCGCCGACAGCACCAGCACTTGCAGGGCGAGGGTGCGGTAGTCGCGCCACGGGCTGTCGCTGACCAGTGAGCTGGTGCGCCAGCGGTTGATCAACTGCGCCAGTTCTTCAGGCGGAATGCTCAACAGCGCCTTGTCGAGAATGGCCTGCAGCTGGGGCTGGTCGGCGGCCACGGCGAAGGCGGCCAGGGCCGGGTCTTCATCGAGCACACTGGCAATGCGCAGGCGGTCCTTGAATACATGACTGATGTAGTACGCCGCATTGATGTGGTTGCTCAGGGCGACGTCGGCACGGCCATTGGCCACGGCCTCCATCAGGCCCAGCGGGTTGTCCACCTCGACCAGGCGGGCCTGCGGGTAGCGTTGCTGCAGCAAGGCGCGTTGCGGCGAGCCTTTGACCACCGCGATACGCTGGCCGTCCAGGGCCTTCAAAGGGGCGGGTGCGGTGGTGTCGCTGCGGGTGACCAACACCCTTGGGCTGACCAGGTAAGGCCGGGTGTAGCGCAGTTGCCTGGCGCGGTCTGCGCCGTAGCCCAAGGCGCCGATCATCAGCGCATCACCTTGGTTCAGCCGCTCGACCATGTGGTAGGCCGATGTGCTTTCAACGGTCTTGAACTGCAACCCAGTGCGCAAGCCGATCTGCTTGAGCAGATCCAGGGTGATGCCGTTGGCGTTGTCCTGGGCGTCGTTGAAGGTCAAGGGCGCCAGTGATGTGTTGATCAGCACGTTGACCACGGGGTGCTCGGCGATCCAGGTTTCCTCTTCGGCACTGAGGGCCGTCAGGTGGCGCTGCAACAACAGGCTGGTATTGCCACCGCTCCAGCGGCGCAGGATGTTCAGCCGTTCGCTTTCACTGATGCGGGCCAGTGCCTTGTCGACCAGCTGGCGCAAGTGCAGGTTGTCGCTGGACAGGGCGAACGCGAACGCTTCGGGGGCGGCCGGGGAAAAGTGGTCGATCTTCAACGTGCCCTGGAAGCTTTTGCCGATCATGAAGTCGGTACTGATGGCGTCGCCCAGGTAGGCGTCGGCCTCGCCCAGTTCGACAGCGGCCAGCCCGGCCAGGGTGGAGCGGTACAGGCTCAGTTGCGCCTTGGGGTACAGGCTGCGTACGGTATTGGCGGGCAGGTAGTGATCAACCATGGCCAGGCGCAGGCCGGCCAGGTCGGGCGTGGCCTTCAGGCTGCGCCCCTCCCGGGTCACGACCACCGGCAGGTCGTCGGCATAGGGTGAGCTCAGGCTGAGGTGGGCGTCTGCTGCCTCGAAGGCGTTGGAGCTGCCCAGCAGGTCGATGCGCCCCTCATGCAGGGCAGTGATGGCTTCGTGGCGGCTGGCAAAACGGCGCACTTCGATGCCAATGCCAAGCTGCTCGCCGATCAGGCCGGCGTAATCGGCGCTCAGGCCTTCGTAGTCACGGGGGCTGACATTGATCTCGAAGGGCGGGTAGTCCGGCCGCGAACTGCCCAGTACCAGTTGCCGGTGCTGCTGCAGCCACTGGCGGGCTTCGGCCGAGAGCGCCAGCGGCGCGGCAGCACTGACCGAGCGCGCCAACAACTGCCGGGGTTCGCTGCTGGCCTGCAACCCGCTGGCATTGGCCAGGCTGATGATCATGAAGGCGCTCGCCAGCAGGAACTTCATGCTCGCCAGCCGCTCAGTAGACGCTATTGCGCTTGGCCAGGTCGACCATCTCGACCAGCGATTCGGTCTTGAGTTTTTCCATGATGCGGCCCCGGTAGGTGCTGATGGTCTTGGCGCTCAGGTTCATGCAGGTTCCAATGTTCTTGTTGTTCTCGCCGCGTGCCAGGCGCCGCAGCACTTCCATCTCACGGTTGGAAAGGCTGGCCAGGCGCACCGGTTCGCTCTCCAGGGAGTTGCTGTTGACCGACATCTGCGGAAACGTCGAATAGCCCTTCACCAACGCCTTGAGGGCGAACAGCAGGGCCTCGTGGTCTTCTTCCTTGGTGACGAACGCGCCGATACCGGCATCCAGGCAACGGCGCACGTACAAGTCGGTGGCCTGGCCAGTGAGCACCATGATCTTGGGGGTTGGCTCCAGGCACTGAAGGCGCTTGATGACCTCCATGCCGTCCAGGCCAGGCAGGCCGATATCCAGCACCACCACGTCCGGGCGCAGTTCACGGGCCACCTGCGCCACCTCGCTGCCATTGCCGACTTCGCCGACGACATGGAAGCGCTCACGCTCGAGCAGTAGGCGCAACGACAACCGCACGATAGGGTGGTCGTCGACGATCAGCACGGTTGTCATGGGGAAAACTCCTGTCAGGATGTGGTCCGCTTCCTGGAACACTCAGGAATACGTTTGCAAGCGGGTTAATCGGAAGCGCAGCACCATACGGCCAAACCTGACGTTTGGTAATCCCGAGTATAGAAGTGTTGAAAGTTTCCGGACTACTTGTCGAAAATTCCTACAAGTAGTGGAAAAACATCACCACTGCCACAATGGTGATGTCAGACAGGAAAGGGCGCTCAGGCGCAGCCAGTGGGGTTTCGACCCTGTGCAGGGGCAAGCCTGGGCGTGCTCAGTCGCCAAGCCGATACAGGTGGGCGTGACCGGCACGGTACAAGGCGGATTCGGCGAACGGCGCATCCCCCAGTACATGGCCTACCAGAATCAGTGCCGTGCGCCGGAAGTGCTTGGCGGCGCTGCGCTCGACGATGTTGCCCAGCGTGCCGCGCACCCAGTCCTGGTCTGGCCAGGTGGCGCGGTGCACCACGGCCACCGGGCACTCGGTGCCGTAGTGGGGCAGCAGCGCTTCAACGATCCGTGGCAGGTGCTTGACCCCCAGGTGAATCGCCAGGGTGCTGCCGTGGCGGGCCAGGTCGGCCAGCTGTTCCCCGGGTGGCATTGGCGAACTGTCGCCGTAGCGGGTCAGAATCACGGTCTGCGCCACTTGCGGCAGGGTCAGTTCACAGCCGAGCAGGGCAGCGCTGGCGGCCGTGGCAGTGACCCCGGGGATGATCTGGTAGTCGATACCCAGTGCCTTGAGGTGGCGGATCTGCTCGCCGATGGCGCCGTACAGGCTGGGGTCGCCGCTGTGTACGCGGGCGACATCCTGGCCGTGTTCGTGGGCGGTGCGCATGGCTGCGATGATCTGCTCCAGGTGCAGTTCGGCGCTGTTGATCACGGTACTGGCCTGGTGGCCTTCGAGCACGGCAGCCGGCACCAGCGAGCCTGCGTAGATGATCACCGGGCATTGGCGGATCAGCCGCTGGCCCTTGACCGTGATCAGTTCGGGGTCGCCGGGGCCGGCGCCGATGAAGTAGACGGTCATGCAATGTCCTTGCAAAAAAAGGGTATGGCGCGTTCAGCAGGCCAGGGCGAGTGTCGCCGGGCCGAGCACCTGGCGCTTGAGCAACAGCCGTGGGCTGCCTTGTTGCCGATCGGCCAGGGCCAGTGCGGTGCTCTCGGCCACGCCCCAACACCCGGTGTGGGCATGGGCGGCGGCGGAGCGGTGGCTGAGCAGTGGCTGGTAAGCGTGCAGTTGCTGGCTATGGTACAGCACCAATGGCACACCCAGGTGCTCGGCCAGCTGCTGCAAACCCGGCTCGTCAGCCTTCAGGCTGATGCTGGCGATGCCGCGCAGGTCTGCCAGTGCCAGGCCGTGGTTGGCCAGGGCCTGGCACAACAGGGTGTGCAGGGTGGCCGCCGGGCAACCCCGGCGGCAGCCAAAACCGGCATAGAAAGTGCCCATCAGGCCTGGCTGGAACGGCGGAACAACCAGGCGCTGAGCAGGCCCAAGGCCAGCCAGAACGCCGCATTGGTCAGCCACGAGGCCAGCTTGAACTGGGTTTCCAGGGCCTGCGGGGCCAGGCTTTGGTGAACCTCGGGCTGCGGGGCGCCGAGCACATGCGGAATTACCAGCAGCACCGCGCCCAGCACTTTCAGCAGCCCGTGGCGGGCGAACACCAACAAGGCCAGGCCGAGCGCGGTGGCGCTGGCGGTGCCGACCCACCAGGCCTGGCGTTGCCCCAGGTCTGCTGCAGCGGTGCCTGGCAGTTCGGGCGGCAAGCCCAAGGTCGGGGCCAGGCAGAACACGGCGAACCCGGCCAGCCCCCACAAGGCACCGGTACTGGCGCGGGTGGGCGCGCGCAAGCTGTACAGCGCGGCGAGAACAAGGGCGAAGCCGACGGCAACCACCAGGTTGCCGCCCGTGGTGGCGAGCACCCGTTGCCAGCCATCTTCCGGCGACCAGGCCTCGGCGCTGTGTTCATGGGCAGGCACTTCACTGCCATGCTCATGGTGCGCGGCAGGTGCCGAGGACTCGTAGGTTTCCGCCTGAAGAATCAGCGGGGCCACCCAGAAGCTTTGCAGCAAGGTCAGCAGCAGGGCGGCGAGCAGCCCGCTGAAACCCGCAGTGCGGGCAATGCGCATGATCATGGGGGCGTACTCAGTGGCAGGGGAAGGCGGCGCTGTGGCGGGTGTCGTGGGCGGCGTTATGCACCGCCTCGATGTGCGAGAACCCGGCGAAGTAGACCAGGCACAGGCCCAGCAAGCTGGCACCGACGGCAATGATGACGCGCTGGCTGAGGGTAGCGGGGGTGGCAAGGCTGTGTGGCTTGGTGCTGGCGACGGGCATGACGCGTTCCTCTGCTTTTTGTGGGCAATGGGCAGGCGCGGCAGCCCCGGGCGCAGTTACCCAGGGGAATGCAACAGCGCCCGCCCACCGCGGGTTGTTCATGAACGCCAGGCCGGTCTCCGGGCTTGCGAGGAGGAGCAGGGCTCCTGGCAAGCGTCACCTTCCCATGCCGCACTACATGGCACAGTGGTACAGACGCTTCGCTCGCTTACCGTTGCGGGGGCAGCACCGGCATTGTCGGGCCCTGGTCAGGGCCTGCGACGCACCGGTTTCCCGTTTCACCCCATGAAGGGGCACCTGAACGTGAGGCGTAAGGAGAGCATGGGGCGGCCCTGGCGTCAATTACCCGGTGGGCTGCGCATGTGCCTGGGCCGGGTGGAGCAACCGTTAGCCCCGCGCGAATGCCGCCAGCTTGTGCCCGTCCAGGCGGTAGCGTACCCACTCATCCTGGGCCTCGGCGCCCAGCTTCTGATAAAAGCCGATTGCCGGCTCGTTCCAGTCCAGCACGCTCCACTCCAGGCGCCCACAGTTGTTGGCCACCGCCTCGCGGGCGATGTGCTGCAGCAACTGGCGGCCAGCCCCGTCACCGCGCTGTTCGGGGGTGATGTACAGGTCTTCCAGGTAGATGCCGTTGCGCCCCAGCCAGGTGGAATAGCTGTAGAAATACACGGCAAAGCCGATCGCCTGGCCATCGCGTTCGCAGATCAGGCTGTGCACGGTACTGCCTGCACCGAACAGGCTGTGCTCGATATCGGCCAGGGTCGCGACCACCTCGTGGCGCGCGCGCTCGTACTCGGCCAGCTCGGTGATGAAGTTGAGGATCTGCGCGGCATCGGCAGGCGCGGCAGGGCGAATGGAAAGGCTCATGAGACGGCTTCCTTGATCCAGGATGGCAGTACAGTGAAGTGTATCTGCATAATTTGTTTTAACTGTATTGGTCGCCGAGGAGGACGACTCCGGTAGTGTGGCAGCACCCTCAATGAAAGTGGAATGCCCGCCATGCTTGCCTCTGTCGACCTGCTGAGCGCCTTCGTGCTGTTCGCCTTTGTATCTTCGATCACGCCAGGTCCAAACAACACCATGCTGCTGGCCTCGGGCGTGAACTTCGGCGTGCGCCGCTCGGTACCCCATGCCCTGGGTATCAGTTGCGGTTTCATGGTCATGGTGCTGGCGGTCGGCCTGGGCCTGGGTGAAGTCTTCAAGGCCTGGCCGCCGCTGTACACGGTATTGCGCTACACAGGCGCGGCCTACTTGCTGTACCTGGCCTGGAAAATTGCCACTTCCGGGCCTGTGGATGCTGCCTCGCCTGGCGCGCGCAAGCCGCTGGGCTTCTGGGGCGCAGCCGCATTCCAATGGGTCAACCCCAAGGCCTGGGTAATGGCAGTGGGGGCCATTACCACCTACACCCCGGCGCAAGGCTACGTGACCAATGTAATGGTCATTGCCGCAGTGTTCGCGTTGGTCAACCTGCCGAGCGTGGGCGTGTGGGTGATGTTCGGCAGCGCCTTGCGCAACCTGCTGCAGAACCCGCGCTGGCTGATGCTGTTCAATGTCCTGATGGCCCTGCTGCTGGTGATTTCACTGTACCCGCTGCTATTTGTAGAATCGGTGTTTCCCTAGCATTGCGAGTGCCGTAAACCCATGCAGTTGATTCCCTGGTCCCATGAATGCGCCGAAGGCTTCACCTTGCGTGGTTGGCGAACCCCGGCCAGCGGCAAGCCACTGCTGCATTTCTTGCATGGCAACGGTTTTTGCTGTTTGGCCTACCAGCCGTTGCTGATGCGCCTGGGTGAACACTTCGACCTGTGGCTATGTGATGTGCAAGGGCACGGTGACAGTGACCATGGCGGGGCGTTTCTGGGTTGGAACCGTACGGCGGCGCTGGCCGTGGAGGCCTTCGAAGCGGGCCGTGGCGAATACGGCGAGGTGGCCCGGTTTGCCGTGGGCCACAGCTTCGGCGGCGTGTTGACCGGGCTGATGTTGGCCAGTGACCCGCAGTTGTTCGGCCGTGCTGTGCTGCTCGATCCGGTGTTGTTCAGCCGCCGAATGCTCGGCGTGATGGGCGCCGCGGCGCTGGTTGGCCTGCACCAGCGTCATGCCTTGGCGCGCAAAGCCGCCAGCCGCCGCAGCCATTGGCCTGATCGCACAGCGGCGCTGGCTTCGCTGCAGGGCCGGGGCATCTTCAAAGGCTGGGCCGATGCGGCGTTGCAGGCGTATGTCGAGCATGCCATCGGCGATTGCGGCGAGGCCGTGGTGCTCAAGTGCCGACCCAGCCGCGAAGTGGAAATCTTCAGCTCGTTCCCCAAGCGCATGTGGGCCAGCCTGTGTGCAATCAATACCCCGACCCACGTGATCTATGGCAAGCACACCTATCCGTTCGTGCCACGCTCGGTGCAGCGCTTGGTGTCGCTGAATGCCAGCATCAGTGCGCAGGAGGTCGCCGGTGGGCACTGCTTCATGCAGGAAGACCCGGCGATGGCAGCCGAGCAGGTGCTGGCTTTCTTGCAGCGGTGATTGTTCTGTAGGTGGAACGATGTGGGCCGTTAAAGCCCTCTACCGGCAGATTGTCATCATTGATAAGGTGATCCAAACCGAAACAGGAGCCTTCTCATGAAAACCATTCTGGGTATCCACCACAGCCCCCACGCCCATTGGGTGGGTGATGGCTTCCCGGTCCGCAGCCTGTTCACCTATGACCACCTGGCCAGCCATATCAGCCCGTTCCTGCTGCTGGACTATGCCGGCCCGCATGCGTTCACCCCAACCCAGGCCCGGCGCGGCGTTGGCCAGCACCCGCACCGTGGTTTCGAGACAGTGACCATTGTCTACCAGGGCGAGCTGGAGCACCGCGATTCCACGGGTGCCGGCGGCCTGATCGGGCCGGGCGATGTGCAATGGATGACCGCCGCCAACGGCATCATCCATGAAGAATTCCATTCGCCAGCCTTTGCCGAGCGGGGCGGCATGCTGGAGATGGTGCAGCTGTGGGTCAACCTGCCCGCTCGCGACAAACGTGCGGCGGCGGGCTACCAGACGCTGCTGGCCAGCGATATCCCGGTGGTAGCGCTGGATGACGGGGACGGCAGTGTGCGGGTGATCGCCGGGCATTACCACGGTCACCTGGGGCCGGCGCGCACTTTCACGGCCATGGACGTCTGGGACCTGCGCCTGAACAATGGCGCTGCCTTGGCGTTGCCGGTGGCCGCCGGGCGCAACGCGGCGCTGGTGGTATTGCGCGGCCGCGTGCGGGTCAATGGTGAGCGCGAAGCCGGGCCGTCCAGCCTGGTGCTGTTCGACCGCGAGCACGCGGATGTACGGGTCGAAGCGCTCGAAGGTGCCAGCGTGTTGCTGCTGAGCGGTGAGCCGATCGACGAGCCGATCGTGGGTTACGGCCCGATCGTGATGAACAGCCAGGCGGAGATTGCCGAGTCGTTCGACGACTTCCATGCCGGGCGGTTTGGCCAGTTGCAGCAGTAGAAGGGCGCGGGGCGCCGGTGCCGGCCCCCACGGAAGCCCTGCGCAACCATTCGTCGTGAAGTTCGTTGCTGCGACCGAACACCCGATCCCGGCAGGCGATCTTCCACTAAGGTGCTAGAGGATTCCCCGCATCATCATTGCCCCGGGGCATGGACGCCCGCCGCGGCATGCGCATTATCAATTGGCACCCAGCCCCACGAGGGCGTACTTCCTCACAACAGGCCATCCCACCGAGAGGGTCGTACCATGTCGTTGATAGGAGTTTCCATGCTCGAGCTGCGGCAGTTGATCGAGCATGCTTGCCTGCCAGATCGCTGTGAAATCAGCTGTACCGATGGTGCCAACCTGACCATCCGGCTCGGTCAGGGCCAGAGCCTCGATGAGTGCTGCACCCTCAGCGGGGTGCCATTGCGCAGCCTCAACAGCTGCCGCGATGTGCTGAACCTGGTGGAGCAATTGCATACCCTGCGTGACCGCCCGCCTGCACCGCTCAAGTCCATCGCCTGATGCGAGTGCGCGAACCCCGCCCAGCCCTTGGCTGGCGGGGGAAGGGCTGCGCGCAGCCGCCAGCCGTAGATCGCCTACTGCAGTTCCACCAGCAGGTTCAACCCGCCATCGCCACACTTGCCCTTGTCGCGAACGACCCCATGGTAGCTGCGACCGTCCCACATGAACGCCACGCTATGGGCACGCTCGACCTTGTGCGGGAGCGGTGGGCAGATGTGTACACGCAGGGCCGCGCGGCCCTGCAGATTCAAGGGCGCAAGTTGGCACTGGCATTCCACGGACTGCGCAACCGGCCCGAACAGGGTATCGCGAACGTAGTCCAGTTGCAGTGAGGCATTGGGTGCACGGCCGGGCATCCTCATAGGGATTCGACTCGTTGATTACGGCAAGGGCGGCAGGTCTGGCAAGGCATGACGGACTCCTGGCGGGCAGCACTGTAATTATGCTCTGAACCCTGGGGTGGCCAGTCGTTCAACCTGTTTCATGCCTGTGTGGCACAGGCCCGACAAAGCCTAGCCGCCCGCCTTGCGCAAGGTGAGGTTGATGCGCCGCTCGCCCATGCGCGGGTGCACGCCGGGCTTGATCGGCAGTACGCCATGAAAGCGCAGGCGGTCTTCGCCGCCCCACACCAGCACATCGCCGTGGCTGAGGGCTATGCGCTGGGTTTTGTCGGCCCGCTGCAACCCGCCGAACAGGAACACCGCCGGCAGGCCCAGCGACAGTGAAACGATCGGTTGGCCGAAATCGTGCTCGTCACGGTCCTGGTGCAGGCTCAAACGTGTGCCCGGCAGGTAGTGGTTGATCAGGCAGGCGTCCGGGGTGAAACCGTCGAAACCGGCCATGGCGGCAGCGCGGTTGGCCAGGGTGAGCAATATCGGCGGCAAGGCAGGCCAGGGCTGGCCGGTCAGCGGGTCCGAACGGCTGTAGCGGTAACCCTGTGCATCACTGACCCAGCCAAGTGTGCCGCAATTGCTCAGCGCCACCGCCATGCGCAGCCCGCCGGGCGTGTGCATGTGCCGAAACGGTGCGGCACGCAGTACCGGGCGCAACGCGTCGAGCAGTGGTTCGACATCGCCCAAGGCAAACCTGGGCAACAGCACGGTTTCGCTTGCCAGGCGTTGTGGCTGAGGGCCGAACAGGTCGAGGTCGGACTGAATCATGGCCTGGTTATCGAATGGGGTAGGCCCATTGTACTGGGCTTCGTCGCCCAGGCCTATGCGCGGCTCAATACCCGTGGTCGCAATGTCAAGATTGAAACCGGTTTCAAAAGATTTCTGAACGCGCTAGATTACTCGGCTGTCTTTTTGAAGGCCCAACAAGACCCGCCCGCACAACACCAGATGGCGCTTATAAGGCCGCCCGCAGCCGATGAGGATTCACCATGCCCGAGCATGCTCCCGACAACCCGCGCAGGGACTTTCTGCGCAAGACCTTGACCTTGATCCCCGTGGTGACCGTCGCCAGCACCGGGCTCGGGGCAGGTGCCAGCCAGCTGCTGGCCGCGCCGCAGCAGGAACCGAAGGTGCCGGCAGCGCCACCGGCGGGCACGTACCAGCCAACCTTCTTCAGTGCCGAGGAATGGGCCTTCGTGCAGGCCGCCGTAGCGCGCATCATCCCTGCCGATGCCCTCGGGCCCGGTGCGCTTGAAGCCGGGGCCGCCGAGTTCATAGACCGGCAGATGAATACCCCCTACGCGACCGGGGCTCAGTGGTACATGCAAGGCCCGTTCAACGCCGACGCCCCACCCGAACTGGGCTATCAACTGCAGTTGAACCCGCAGCAGATCTACCGCCTGGGCATCGCCGCAGTGGATGGCTGGTGCAAGGCCAACAGTGGGCAAGTGTTCGCTGCCCAAGACAGCGCTACCCAGGACCGGATACTCGGCAAGGTCGAGGCGGGTGAGCTGGCATTCGAGGCAGTACCGGCCACGGTATTCTTCAGCCTGCTGGTGCAGAACACCCGTGAGGGGTTCTTCTGTGACCCGATTCATGGCGGCAACAAGGGCATGGTCGGCTGGACCCAGATCGGCTTCCCGGGCGCGCGCGCCGACTTCATGGACTGGGTGGAGCGCAACGAGCCGTACCCGTTCCCGGCTGTATCGATCCGCGGCGAGAGGGCCTGAGGCATGGCGACTGTTTTGAAAAAGGTGGATGCCGTCATTGTCGGTTTTGGCTGGTCGGGTGCGATCATGGCCAAGGAGTTGACCGAAGCCGGCCTGCAGGTGGTGGCCCTGGAGCGCGGGCCGATGCAGGACACCTACCCGGAGGGTAGCTACCCGCAGGTAATCGACGAGCTCACCTACAGCGTGCGCAAGAAGCTGTTCGTCGACGTGTCGAAAGAAACCGTCACCATTCGCCATAGCGTGAACGACGTGGCACTGCCCAACCGCCAACTGGGCGCCTTCCTGCCTGGCAAGGGCGTGGGTGGGGCAGGCTTGCACTGGTCGGGTGTGCATTTCCGGGTAGACCCGGTCGAGTTGCGCCTGCGCAGCCATTACGAGGAGCGCTACGGGCGCAAGTTCATCCCCGAGGGCATGACGATCCAGGACTTCGGCGTCAGCTACGAAGAGCTGGAACCGTATTTCGACTTTGCCGAGAAAGTGTTCGGCACCTCTGGCCAGGCCTGGACGGTCAAGGGCCAGCTGGTAGGTGAGGGGCGGGGTGGCAACCCTTATGCACCCGACCGTTCCAACCCGTTCCCGCTGCCGGCGCAGAAGAACGTGGTGTCGGCCAGGCTGTTCGAAAAGGCCGCCAGCAGCCTGGGCTACAAGCCCTACAACCTGCCTTCGGCCAACACGTCAGGGCCTTACACCAACCCCTACGGCGCGCAGATGGGGCCGTGCAACTTCTGTGGTTTCTGCAGCGGCTACGTGTGCTACATGTATTCCAAGGCATCGCCGAATGTGAATATTCTGCCAGCGCTGCGCCAAGTGCCGAATTTCGAGTTGCGGGCCAACGCCCATGTGCTGCGGGTGAACCTGGACGACAGCAAGCGCAAGGCTACCGGCGTGACCTACATCGACGCCCAGGGGCGCGAGGTGGAGCAGCCGGCCGACCTGGTGATCCTGGCGGCGTTCCAGTTCAACAACGTGCGCTTGATGCTGCTTTCCGGTATCGGCAAACCCTACGACCCGGTGAGCAACGAGGGTGTGGTCGGGCGCAACTTTGCCTACCAGAACATGGGCACGGTCAAGGCGTTCTTCGACAAGGACACCTACACCAACAACTTCATCGGCGCCGGTGGCAATGGCATTGCCATCGATGACTTCAACGCCGACAACTTCGACCATGGCCCGCATGGCTTCGTCGGTGGCTCGCCAATGTGGGTGAACCAGGCTGGCAGCCGGCCCATCGCCGGTACTGCCAACCCGCCTGGCACCCCGGCCTGGGGCAGCGCCTGGAAGAAGGCCACGGCCGACTATTACACCCATCAGGTGTCGATGGACGCCCACGGCGCCCACCAGTCCTACCGTGGCAATTACCTGGACCTGGACCCGACCTACCGGGACGCCTACGGCCAGCCACTGCTGCGCATGACCTTCGACTGGCAGGAAAACGACATCAGGATGAACCAGTTCATGGTCGACAAGCTGAGCAAGATTGCCCAGGCGATGAACCCCAAGGCCATTGCCGTGCTGGGCAAGAAGGTCAAGGACCACTTCAACACCGCCAGCTACCAGACCACCCACCTGAACGGCGGCGCGATAATGGGCACCGACCCGAAAACCAGCGCGCTCAACCGTTACCTGCAGTGCTGGGATGTACACAATGTGTTCGTTCCGGGGGCATCTGCATTCCCCCAGGGGCTGGGTTACAACCCCACCGGGCTGGTAGCAGCGCTGACCTACTGGTCGGCTCGGGCCATTCGTGAGCAGTACCTGAAAAACCCCGGCCCGCTGGTCCAGGCTTGAGGAGCGGTGAGCATGAAGACAATGTTGATCGCAACCCTGCTACTGGGCGCCGGCGTGGCTGGCCAGGCCGTTGCCGCTGAAGATGCGCAGGTGCGCCAGGGTGAATATTTGGCCCGCGCCGGTGACTGTGTGGCCTGCCACACCGCCAAGGGGGGCAAGCCCTTCGCCGGTGGCCTGCCGATGCAAACACCTATCGGCACGGTGTACTCCACCAATATCACCCCGTCCGCCAGTGGCATTGGCCATTACAGCTTCGAAGACTTCGACCAGGCTGTACGCAAAGGCATCGGCAAGGACGGCAGCACCCTGTACCCGGCCATGCCATACCCTTCGTACGCGCGGATCACCGAGCAGGACATGCAGGCGCTGTACGCCTATTTCATGAAGGGCGTCGAGCCGGTGGAGCAGCCCAACCAGGCTACCGATATTCCCTGGCCGCTGAGCATGCGTTGGCCGTTGGCCATCTGGCGTGGCCTGTTCGCGCCTGCGGCAACGCCCTGGCAAGCCTCGGCAGCGGCTGACCCGGTGGTCGACCGTGGCGCGTACCTGGTCGAAGGCCTGGGGCATTGCGGTGCCTGCCACACCCCGCGAGCGCTGACCATGCAGGAAAAGGCGCTGAGCCCGGCCGAGGGCAAGCAGTTCCTTGCCGGCAGCGCGCCATTGGAGGGCTGGATCGCCAAGAACCTGCGCGGCGATCACAAGGACGGCCTGGGCAGTTGGAGCGAAGCCGAGCTGGTGCAGTTTCTCAAGACCGGGCGCAGTGACCGCAGTGCGGTGTTCGGCGGCATGAGCGACGTGGTCGAGCACAGCATGCAGTACATGACCGATGCCGACCTGACCGCGATTGCCCGTTACCTGAAGACCCTGCCGCCCAGCGACCCGAACGACCAGCCGCATGTCTACGACAAGCAGGTGGCCGATGCCCTGTGGCGCGGTGACGACAGCAAGCCTGGCGCCGCGGTGTACATCGACAACTGTGCGGCTTGCCACCGAACCGATGGCCAGGGCTACACCCGTGTGTTCCCGGCCCTGGCCGGCAACCCGGTGGTGCAGACGGCGGACGCCACCTCGCTGATCCATGTGGTGCTGGCAGGCGGCACGGTGCCGGCGACGCACACCGCACCGTCGAACTTCACCATGCCAGCGTTTGGCTGGCGGCTGAGCGACCAGGAAGTTGCCGAGGTGGTGAACTTCATCAGGACCAGCTGGGGTAACCAGGCGGGGGCGGTTACCGCCGGGGATGTGAAGGCATTGCGCTGAGAGGGGTTGCCTCAGGTTCGGCGAAGGCATTGTGTCGCCGAACCTGGCCTTGCCCGGCTGGCCAGCCCGCTCGCTTCGGCCGACCAACGGCATATTGACGAAAGCACCAAGTTTTGGTGTATTGAAACCGGTTTCATCGTCCACCTAATAATCATAAGGACACCCATGACCGACGCGCCTGCCCATGCCCGCGAACGGGTCACCATCAGCGAAGTCGCGCGAGTCGCTGGCGTTTCCAAAGCCACCGTCTCACGCTACATCGGTGGCGATCGCCAGTTGCTGGCCGACGCCACCGCCAAGCGCCTGGCCGAGGTCATCGAACGCCTTGGCTACCGCCCTAACCAGATGGCCCGTGGCCTCAAGCGCGGGCAGACGCGCCTGATCGGCATGCTGGTTGCCGATATTCTCAACCCCTATTCCGTAGCCGTGATGCATGGCGTGGAAACCGCCTGCCGCCAGCATGGCTACAGCCTGGTGGTGTGCAACACCAACCGTGACGACGACCAGGAGCGCCACCACCTGGTCGCCCTGCAGAGCTACAACGTCGAAGGCCTGATCGTGAACACGCTGGGGCACCACCCTGGCGAACTGCTCAACCTCCAGCGCGACCTGCCCATGGTGCTGGTCGACCGTCAACTCCCTGAACTGAACGCCGACCTGGTCGGCCTGGACAATGCCGACGCCGTCGAGCAGGCCCTGGACCACCTGCAGGCACGCGGCTACCGGGATATCCTGGCGGTCAGCGAGCCGCTCGATGGCACCAGCTCGCGCCTGGAGCGGGTGCAGGCGTTCGGGGCCTCGGTCAGCCGCCGCCCAGGCATGCGTCAGCAGGTGCTGGAAACCGGCGCTGGCCTGGCAGGGCGGTTGGCCGCGTTCCTGGCTGACCGCGGTCATGGCCCGCAAGCCATTTTTACCTGCAACGGTGTTGCCACCCTGGCCGTGACCCGGGCCCTGCATGACGCCGGGTGCAACCTGTTTGCCGATGTCGGCTTGGTCGCACTCGACGATCTGGACTGGTACCCCCTGGTCGGCACTGGCATCACGGCATTGGCCCAGCCTACCGAACGCATCGGCGTAGCAGCCTTCGAAAGCCTGCTCGGCCGGCTTCGCGGCGATGGCGCAGCGGCACGACGCATCGAATTCAAGGCCAACCTGGTCATCCGCGGCTCGACCCGACCCCAGTAAGCAGCGGCAGGCCTTGTGCCTGACGCTGCCGTATAAAAATGAAACCGGTTTCAAAAGGATAAAAACAATGTACCCGAACCCCGTTTCCATCAGCCTCTCCAGCTATGGCGCCGACTTTGTCCGGCAACGTGGCCAGGAGCAGTTTCTCGACCTTTTGGCCGCCGCAGGCGTCAGCCGGGTGGAGTTGCGTGAAGAATTGTTCGCCAGCGCACCCGATGCCGCGGCACTGGGTGCCGTGATTGCCGGGTTGGGCATGGAGTGCCTGTATTCGACCCCTCTGGAGCTGTGGACGGCGCAGGGCGTGCCCGACCCTTCGCTGGTGCACAAACTGGACACCGCGCGGGCGTTGGGCGCGGTGGCGCTGAAAGTGTCCTTGGGCCATTTCAATGAACACTGCGACCTTTCGGCCTTGGCGGCGCTGCTGCCAGCGCAGGGGCCGTTGCTGTTGGTGGAAAACGACCAGACCCCGCAAGGCGGCAGAATCGAGCCCCTGCAGCGCTTCTTCGAGCAGGCCGATGCATGCGGCCTGAACCTGGGCATGACGTTCGATATCGGTAATTGGCACTGGCAGGGCGAGGTGGCGTTGCACGCTGCCCGGCAACTTGGCCGGTGGGTGCGCTATGTGCATTGCAAGGGCGTACAGCGCCGTGCCGACGGCCGCCTGGTCGCCGTGCCGCCGCAAGCATCAGACCTGCGGGCCTGGGCCGAGCAACTGGCCGAATTCGCCCCTGGGGTGGTACGCGCCGTCGAGTACCCCCTGGCCGGCGATGACCTGTTGGCCCTGACCCGGGCCCAGGTGCACAGCCTGTCGCGGCTGGGTGCTGACCAGGAGGTGGCCCATGCATGAGCATGACGTGCTGTGCTTTGGCGAAACCATGGCCATGTTCGTCGCCGAGCACTGCGGCGACCTGGCCAGTGTCGGGCAGTTCGGCAAGCGTATCGCCGGCGCGGACAGTAACGTGGCCATCGGCCTTGCACGGCTGGGCTTCAAGGTACGCTGGCTGAGCCGGGTAGGTGACGACTCGCTGGGGCGCTTCGTGCTCGACAGCCTGCGCCGTGAAGGCCTGGACTGTTCGGCGGTGGAAGTGGATGGCCACTGCGCCACCGGCTTCCAGCTCAAGGCCCGTTGCGATGATGGCAGCGACCCCGCGGTCGAGTACTTCCGCCGGGGGTCGGCAGCCAGCCGGCTGTCGCCTGCGCTGCTGCAACCTGGCTTGCTGCAAGCGCGCCACCTGCATGCCACGGGCATCCCGCCGGCGCTGTCGGAAAGCTGCCGGGCACTGTCGCACGGGCTCATCGACGCCATGCGTGCAGCCGGGCGCAGCATCTCGTTCGACCCCAACCTGCGGCCCTCGCTATGGCCGGACCAGGCCAGCATGGTGCGCGAAATCAATGCCCTGGCGAGCAAAGCCGACTGGGTCTTGCCTGGCCTGGAAGAGGGCCGCCTGCTGACGGGCCAGCACAGCCCCGCCGATATCGCAGCGTTCTACCTCGACCAAGGCGTGGAACTGGTGGTGATCAAGCTGGGCGACGCCGGGGCCTACTGGCGCAGTGGCAACGGCGAGGGCCAGGTCGCCCCTGTAGTCGTCAGCCGAGTCGTGGACACCGTCGGCGCCGGTGATGCGTTCGCCGTGGGCGTGCTCAGCGCACTGCTCGAGGGGCGCCCAGTGGCAGAGGCGGTGGCGCGAGGCAACTGGTGCGGCAGCCGCGCCGTGCAATCGCGCGGCGACATGGAAGGGCTGCCGCTGCGTCACGAACTGGAGGCCTACGACCTGCGCAGAAGTGCCTGAATGCTTTAACCGGAATCACCTGTTGCCACAAAAACAACAAGCTCAGGAGTCACAGACCATGCAAAGCCAAAAACTGGCACCGCGTCGCTGGTGGTACATCATTCCGATCGTGTTCTTCACCTACAGCCTGGCTTATCTGGACCGCGCCAACTACGGCTTCGCCGCCGCCTCGGGCATGGCCGAAGACCTGCACATCACGCCCGTGCTGTCGTCCTTGCTGGGGGCGTTGTTCTTCCTTGGCTACTTCTTCTTCCAGGTACCTGGGGCCATCTACGCTGAAAAACGCAGCGTGAAGAAGCTGATATTCGTCTGCCTGATCCTCTGGGGCGGTTTGGCCACGCTTACCGGGATGGTCAGCAATGTCTACATGCTGATCGGCATCCGCTTCCTGCTGGGCGTGGTCGAGGCCGCAGTGATGCCCGCCATGCTGGTGTACTTGTGCCACTGGTTCACCCGTGCCGAGCGCTCCCGCGCCAACACCTTCCTGATGCTGGGCAACCCGGTCACCATCCTGTGGATGTCGGTGGTGTCGGGTTACCTGATCAAGCATTACGACTGGCGCTGGATGTTCATCATCGAGGGCCTGCCGGCGGTGATCTGGGCGTTCTTCTGGTGGCGCCTGGTGGATGACCGCCCAGCCCAGGTCAGCTGGCTGAGCGCCCAGGAAAAAGCAGACCTGCAACAGGCGCTGGCAGCCGAGCAGCAGGGCATCAAGCCGGTCAAGAACTACCGCGAGGCATTCCGCTCACCGCAGGTGATCATCCTGGCGCTGCAGTACTTCTGCTGGAGCATTGGCGTGTACGGCTTCGTGCTGTGGTTGCCGTCGATCCTCAAGCAGGCGGCCAACGTCGACATTGTGCAGGCCGGCTGGCTGGCCTCGGTGCCCTACCTGGCGGCGGTAGTGGCCATGGTGGGCGTGTCCTGGGCCTCTGACCGCGTGCAAAAGCGCAAGCGCTTCGTGTGGCCGCCGCTGCTGATCGCTGCCGTGGCGTTCTATGGCTCTTATGCCCTGGGCACCGATCACTTCTGGTGGTCGTACGCGCTGCTGGTGGTCGCTGGCGCCTGCATGTACGCGCCCTATGGCCCGTTCTTCGCCATCGTGCCCGAGATACTGCCGGCCAATGTCGCCGGGGGTGCCATGGCGCTGATCAACAGCATGGGGGCGCTGGGCTCTTTCGGCGGCTCCTGGCTGGTGGGCTACCTCAATGGCGCCACGGGTGGGCCTGGCGCCTCGTACCTGTTCATGTGCGGTGCGCTGCTGACTGCCGTGGCGCTGACGGCCGCCCTCAATACTTCCCAGACCTCCGGCCGGGCCAAACGCAATGGCACGCGCCTGGCGCTGAACCCTTAGGAATGACCGCAATGAAAAAACGAATCGTCTTGTACAAGCGCCTTTCCGATGACCTGATGGCGCGCCTGCACGCCCAGGTGGACGTGACCTGGGTGGACATTGCCCAGCCCGATGGCCTGGCGCGCCTGCGCGATGCCTTGCCAGGGGCGCACGGTTTGCTGGGCGCCAGCCTGCGCCTGGACGCCAGCCTGCTCGATTTGGCGCCGCAGCTGGAGGTTGTGTCCAGCGTTTCGGTCGGGGTGGACAACTACGACGTTGCGCAGCTCAGCCGCCGTGGCGTGATGCTGACCAATACCCCGGACGTGCTGACCGAAACCACGGCGGACACCGGTTTCGCCCTGATCCTGGCGACCGCCAGGCGCGTGGTGGAGCTGGCCAACTGGGTGCGTGACGGCCAGTGGCAGGCCAACCTGGGGCCGGCGCATTTTGGCTGTGATGTGCATGGCAAGACGCTGGGCATCGTCGGCATGGGCCGCATTGGCGAAGCGTTGGCCCGGCGTGCTGCCGCAGGCTTTGGCATGCGCGTGCTGTACCACAGCCAGCGCGCCAAGCCCGACGTGGAAGCACGCCACGCTGCGCGCCAGTGCAGCCTGGACGCGCTGTTGCAGCAAGCGGACTTCGTCTGCCTGACGGTACCGCTCAGTGCCAGTACTGAAGGGCTGATCGGTGCGCGTGAGCTGGGGTTGATGAAGCCCGAGGCGATTCTGGTGAACATTTCCCGCGGGCGGGTGGTGGACGAGGCTGCGCTGATCGACGCGTTGCGCGCCAGGCGTATCCGTGGTGCAGGGCTGGATGTGTTCGTGCAGGAGCCGTTGCCGATCGACTCGCCACTGCTGCAGTTGGACAACGTGGTAGCAACCCCGCACATCGGCTCTGCAACCCAGGAAACCCGCCAGGCCATGGCGCGCTGTGCAGTGGACAACCTGCTCAGCGCGCTGGCGGGCGAGCGGCCTGCGAACCTGGTCAACGGCTGATAGAAAGCAGCGCTGTGGCGCGCCCGCGCGCCGTCAGCGGCAGTTACCGGCCTTGCGGTAACCTGCCGCCTGCGCCTCACCTTCATTGGCGAAACTGACCTGGTTCTTGGCCGCTACCTGGGTGTAGCCGGGGCAGCCCACTGCCAGGTGGTAGACGTGGCTGTTGCGGTTGCCCAGCACCGAACCCGGCGCCCCGGCATTGGCCTGGCCCGGCTTGCCTGGTGCCTGGGCGGGCGCCGATTGCGCCACGCCAACCCCGCTGGGTTTGTAATCAGCCGTCCACTTGCGCTGGCCGCTGACGAAAGGGTTGGCATGCCCCATGATCGCGGCGATGCGGCGGTCGCGCTCCTTTTCCCACGCTGACACCGGGTACTGCTTGTCCCAGGCCATCAGCACTTGTTGCTGCTGGCGCGACATGTTCAGGCGATAGCGGTCGTACATGTAGAACGTGGTGCGGGCCACCAGGCCTTTGACTTCGTCACGGGGCTCGGCGGCGCGCTGGGCGAAATCCACCTTGGTGGTGCACTGACCGTATTCGCCGGCGTTGCCGCTGACCATGCCGTAGTTGAAGTTGCTGCGGTCGCCATTGACCTCACCCACGGCCGGGTACAGGTTGAACAGGTCGGCCTCCATGGCGCGGAACACCGGGTCGCTGTCCACACAATGCTCGCGCCCACCGTTCTTCCAGCATTGGCGCTGGTTGCCGAAGGTATAGGCCGGCACGATGTGTTCCCATTCGGTGCGCTCGGCGCGATTTTGCTGCTTGCGCGTCTGATAGCCGCACGACGCCGCATCGACCCGCCCACCGGACTTGCCGACCCAGGTCCATTTGCAGCCGCAATACAGGTCGCCCATGGCACTGCTGGCTTGGTCCAGGTACACCTTCTGCTTGGCCACGACCTTGGCCTCGGTGAAGGTGGCAGGGGGTGTGGCCCACGCGGGCAAGCTAAAGGAAAATAGTAGAGTTACGGCATAAAGCAGTGATTTCATGAGAGAAAATATTCAAATGCGAGGACGCGCATTGTAATACTTTCATCGTCATTGGCCAGCCCGCCGGGCATACCCGGCGAGCTGGCAAAGGCCCACGCTACTTGAAGCCTGCCACCGCGTGCGGGATATACGGCGCCTGCAGCCGTGCCACTTCATCGGCACTGAGCTGCACCGACAGCGCGGCCAGCGCATCATCCAGATGGGCGGGTTTGGAGGCGCCGACGATCGGTGCGCTTACGCCGTTTTTGCCCAACACCCATGCCAGCGCGACCTGGGCCATTGGCACCCCCCGTTCGCCGGCAATCTGCTCGACGACATCGATGACCCGGCCATCCTCGACCTCGGTATCTTTATAGAACGACTGCCCGGACAGGTCGCTACGGGTGCGGTCGGTCTGCTGGCCGTTGGGGCGCGTGAGGCGGCCGCGGGCCATCGGGCTCCAGGGCAACAAGCCCACGCCTTGGTCCAGGCACAGCGGGATCATCTCGCGTTCTTCTTCGCGGTACAGCAGGTTGAGGTGGTTCTGCATCGAAACGAAGCGGCTCCAGCCGTTGCTGGCCGCCACCTGCTGAGCCTTGGCGAACTGCCAGGCGTACATCGACGAAGCGCCGATGTAGCGCGCCTTGCCAGCCTTGACCACGTCGTGCAGGGCTTCCATGGTTTCCTCGATGGGCGTGTGGTAGTCCCAGCGGTGAATCTGGTACAGGTCCACATAGTCGGTGCCCAGGCGCGTGAGGCTGGCGTCGATGCTGGCCATGATCGCCTTGCGGGACAAGCCCTGTTCATTGGGCCGGTGGGTGCCTTGCCCCATGTTCGGTGGGTAGAACACCTTGGTGGCGATGACCGTTTCTTCACGGCGCGTGAAGGCCTTCAGCAGTTTGCCGACGATCACTTCCGACGTGCCGGCAGAGTAGCTGTTGGCAGTGTCGAAGAAGTTGATGCCTTGCTCGACGGCATGGCGAATGATCGGCCGGCTGGCCTCTTCGCCCAAGGTCCAGGGGTGGGTGCCGGCATCCGGATCGCCGAACGTCATGCAACCCAGACACAGCCTGGAAATATCCAGGCCGGTGCTACCCAGCTTTACGTATTGCATCGTGATCTCCTTGGAAGGGGAAGGGATGAACCCAGCCTGCGGCTGGTGCTGATGGTAGTGAGTTCAGCAATGGGGGGAGGTTCATCGAGCGCCGTGTGACGCTGAACCTGCCCCTGCCCAGCACCGCTGCCGGGTCAATGCCCGCCACGCATCCGCCGGGCGAGCAGGTAGATGCCCAGCCCGACCAGCGCGGTAGCCGCGCCGATGTAGCCGGTGCTGGTCCAGCCCATGCCGGCGGTAATCGCCATACCGCCCAGCCAGGGCCCCAGCGCATTGGCCAGATTGAACGCGGCATGGTTCGACGCTGCGGCCAGGCTTGGCGCTTCATGGGCAATGTCCATCAAGCGGATCTGCAACGGTGCCGCCAGGGCGATCATGGTGCCCACCAGGCCGATGCCCAGCAGCAGGCTCCAGAGCGCCTGCGCGGCAACGGTAAAGAACAGCAGCACGGCGATCGACCATACCAACACCCACCCCACCGCACGGAACTGCAACCGGTCGAACAGCTTGCCGCCTGCAATGTTGCCAACGATACCGCCCACACCGAAGGCCGCCAGGCCGAACGGAATCCACTGCGGCGCGACCTGGGTCACCTGCAGCATGGTCGGCGCCAGGTAGCTGAATACACAGAACATGCCGGCAAAGCCAATGGCCGCGATGCCCAGTGCCATCCACACTTGCGGCAGGGCAAAGGCGCGCAGTTCCTTGCGTGGGTCGCTGCGCACCTCATCGTGCGGCTGGGGCACAAAGCGCCAGACCAGGGCAATGGTGCACAGGGCGATCACGCCGACCAGCACGAACGCCGAGCGCCAGCCAAAGTACTGGCCGAGGAAGGTGGCTACGGGGTTGCCTAGCAGCATGGCCAGCGTCAGGCCCAGCATCACCCGGGCCACGGCCCCGGCACGCTGGTCCTTGGCAACCATGCTCGAGGCCACCACCGCGGCGATGCCGAAATAAGCACCGTGGGGCAGGCCGCTGATGAAGCGGAAAGCCACCAGGCCGCTGAAGGAAGGGGCGAGGGCGGTGGCCAGGTTGCCCAGCGCATACAGCAGCATCAACAGCAGCAGCATGTGCTTGCGCAGTAGTTTGGCGCCCAGAATCGCCAGGGTCGGCGCACCGACCATGACCCCCAGCGCATACGCACTGATGGCGTGGCCCACTTGCGGTTCGCTCAACTGCAGGTTGCTGGCAATGTCGGGCATCAGGCCCATGATGGAAAATTCACCGGTACCGATGGCGAAGCTGCCCAGCGCCATGGCGGCTTCCATCTTGGCGACGGCGCTTTTGCTGGGCGGCGGGGGGAGTTGCTGGACTGACATCTGAATCCCTTGTTGGGCCTATGTTGAAACATGCTGAAACGTTCAAGGCGGGATGATAGTCAATCGGTGGGCGCAACGTCGAGGCAGCGCCGCCGCTCAAACCAGGAGCCAGGCGCCGATCAGCGCTCCAGATAATGCGTTTGTGCGGCGAAATCGATGAAGCGTTTGCTGGCCAGCGACAGGTATTCCCCTGAACGCCAGCACAACCTGAAGCTCATCTGTTGTGCCGGGCGGAAGGGTACGCCGACAATGCCCGGTGTACGCTGCTGCACCGAGCGCAGCAGGGTGGCCACGCCCATGTTGTCCAGTGCTGCCTGCACCACCAGCGAGACGAAATTGCTCTGCAGGGCCACTTGGTAGGTAATGCCGTGTTCGGCGAAAAATGCGTCCAGCAGGTGGCGCTGCACGAAGGTCCGGTCGAATACCACCATGTCGGTATTGCGCAGGTCTTCGGCGGTGAGAAATGCCTTGCCGGCATAAGGGTGGTCGGGGTGCATGCACGCCAGCATCTCGTCGCTGCCCAGCAGGATCGACTCCTTGTCCTGCGGTACGCGCCGCGATTCCAGCAACGCCAGGTCGATTTCCCGTTGTTCGAGGCGCTGGCCGATGTCGGCGGCGCTGCCCTCGAACACGGTCATGGCGATACCGGGGTACGACTGACGGAACGCGTTCATCAAGCCTGGCACATAGTGCAGGCCGAACATTGGCGGGATACCCAGGCGCACTTCGCCGCGCTTGAGGTCAGCCATGTCGCGCAGCTCCTGCCGGGCCACATCCATTTCGCGCAGGGCCGAGGCTATGCGTGGCAGGAACTGCTCGCCTTCGGCCGTGAGCAGCACCTTGCGGGTGGTGCGGTTGAACAGGGTCACGCCCAGCTCTTCCTCCAGCCGGGTAACCGCCATGCTCAACGCCGGCTGGGCTATGTGCAGGTGTTGCGCTGCTTTGGTGAAGCTCCCTTGGCGGACGATTTCGACGCAGCAACGCAGTGCCTTGAGGTTCATTGGGGCGTACGACCTTTCGTAGTTATTGCATTTATAACGAACTGTGATGCCACGCATCATAACAATATATTTATTATTATTAACCAGAGGGCCTACGATGCGCGGCACTGAGACATCCTGCAACATCTCAGTCACGCAGCTGATCTCGCTGCAATCCCCCAAAGATTTTGAGGTAGTACCCTAAATGGCCAAGGCCGCCGATGTCGTTGTGCAATGCCTGGAAAACGAAGGTGTCGAGTATGTATTCGGCATCCCTGGCGAGGAAAACCTCGACCTGCTCGAATCCCTGCGCAAGTCGAAGATCAAACTGGTACTGACCCGTCACGAGCAGTCTGCAGGCTTCATGGCGGCTACCTACGGTCGCCTGACCGGCAAGACCGGCGTCAGCCTGTCAACCCTCGGTCCGGGTGCCACCAACCTGGTAACGGCCAGCGCCTATGCCTACCTGGGCGGCATGCCAATGATGATGATCACCGGCCAGAAGCCGATCAAGAAGTCCAAGCAGGGCCGCTTCCAGATCATCGACGTGTGCGGCATGATGGACCCCATCACCAAGTACACCCACCAGTTCGCTTCGGCCGACAACATCCCTTCGCGCATGCGTGAAGCCTTCCGCCTGGCTGAAGAAGAAAAGCCGGGTGCCGTGCACCTGGAACTGCCGGAAGACATCGCCGCCGAGCAGACCGACGCGCTGCCGATCCCGCGCAGCCTGCACCGCCGCCCGCTGGCCGAGCACGTGGCCATTGAAGCTGCCATCGAGAAATTGCGCACCGCACGTAGCCCTATCCTGGTGATCGGTGCCGGCGCCAACCGCAAGATGACCGCCAAGGTCCTCAAGCAACTGGTCGATAATACCGGTATCCCATTCGTCACCACCCAGCTGGGCAAGGGTGTGGTTGACGAGCGCAGCCCGCGCTTCCTGGGTAACGCTGCGCTGTCGTCCGGCGATTTCGTGCACCGTGCGATCGAAGCGGCGGACCTGATCGTCAACATCGGCCACGATGTGATCGAGAAGCCGCCGTTCTTCATGGTGCGTGGCGGCACCGAAGTCATCCATATCAACTTCCGCTCCGCCGAAGTCGATGCCGTGTACTTCCCGCAGGTTGAAGTGATCGGCGACATCGCCAACGCCGTGTGGCAGATCGCTGAAGGCCTGGGCGACACTTCGCACTGGGACTTCACCCGCCTCATGGCAATTCGTGAAGCCAACGAAGCGCAGATCGCCGAAGGTGCCGACGACGAGCGCTTCCCGGTCTACCCACAGCGCCTGGTGGCCGACATTCGTCGCGTGCTGCCGTCCGAAGGCATCGTGGCCCTGGACAACGGCATCTACAAGATCTGGTTCGCCCGTAACTACAAAGCGCACAAGCCGAACACCGTGCTGCTGGACAACGCCCTGGCGACCATGGGCGCCGGCTTGCCATCGGCCATGGCTGCCCACCTGGTCTACCCGGATCGCCCGGTGATTTCGGTGTGCGGTGACGGCGGCTTCATGATGAACAGCCAGGAGCTGGAAACCGCCGTGCGTCTGGGCATGCACATCACCGTGGTGATCCTGCGTGACGACGGCTACGGCATGATCCGCTGGAAGCAGGCCAACATGGGCTTCACCGATTTCGGCCTGGACTACGGCAACCCGGACTTCGTCAAGTATGCCGAAGCCTACGGCGCCAATGGCCACCGCGTGGAAAGCGCCGACGGCCTGCTGCCGCTGCTGGAGCACTGCATCAAGACCCCAGGCGTGCACGTGATCGACTGCCCGGTCGACTACAGCGAAAACGACCGCATCCTCAACAGCGAGCTGCGTGAGCGCGCGCTGGCGGT
>NZ_AEWE02000001.1:58067-72971 GCF_000190455.2 Pseudomonas sp. TJI-51 | reverse complement strand
GGGCTTTGACCGGCACCGGCTGGGCCACCAGCACGATGCCGGAGAAGCCCAGCACCAGGAAGCAGAACATCTGCCAGCGCTCGCCAACGGAAATGCCGTAACGCAGGGTGTAGTACCCCACACACGCACCGAAGCCGAGCAACAGCATCTGGCCGCGAAACTGCCGCCACCAGGCCGCCAGGCCTTCCACCCTTGCCAGCACAGCCAGCTGGGTCAACAAGCCAAGCAACGCCACGCCGATCAACCAGCGGTCGATCTGCCCGGCGATATCCTGCACCAGCAGCGGCGCCAGGCCGCTGACCTTGAGCGCAGGCACCAGCCCCACATGGAACACCCACAGGCCACCGACCCAGAACACCTGGGCCAGTTGCCAGAGGATCCCCTCAAGGGATGGCGCCCGCAGGCGCCGGTCAGATGTGTTTGACTTCGACAATCTCGTACTCGACCGTACCGTTAGGCGTCTTGACGACAACGGTATCCCCTTCTTCCTTGCCAATGATGGCACGGGCAATCGGGGCGCTGTTCGACAGCTTGCCTTTCTTCACATCGGCTTCATCTTCGCCAACGATCTGATAGGTCACTTCTTCATCGGTTTCGGTGTTGGCCAGCACCACGGTGGTGCCAAAAATCACCTTGCCGGTGTGAGCGATGGTGGTGACGTCGATCACCACCGAGTTCTGCAGGCGGCCTTCGATATCGCGGATACGCGCCTCGACCATGCCCTGCTCTTCACGCGCGGCATGGTATTCGGCGTTTTCCTTGAGGTCGCCCAGCTCACGCGCTTCACCAATGGCTTGGCTCAGGCGCGGGCGCTCGGTCTTGCTCAGGAAGGTCAGCTCCTCTTCCAGGGCGCGAGCGCCCTGGACGGTCATCGGGTATTTGGTAATGCTCATGCTTTGAGTCCTGCATGCAGATCCTGCAGGCGACGAACAGTCTTCTCGGGACCGAATTTCAACGCCTCGCAGATGGCTTCACCAGCCGCAATGGTAGTGGTGCAGTAAATCTTGTGCTGCAGCGCATTGCGGCGAATCGAGTAGGAGTCGGCGATCGACTGGCGGCCTTCGGTGGTGTTGATGATCAGCGACACTTCGTCGTTCTTGATCATGTCGACCACGTGCGGGCGGCCTTCGGTCACCTTGTTCACGCGGCGCACTTTCAGGCCAGCCGCCTCGATAACCTTGGCGGTGCCGGCAGTAGCAACCACTTCGAAGCCCAGGGCGATCAGGTCACGGGCAACGCCAGCCACTTGTGGCTTGTCGTCGTCACGCACGCTGATGAACGCGGTGCCGCCAGTAGGCAGCACTTCGCTGGCACCCATCTGGGCCTTGGCGAAGGCTTCACCGAAGCTGTCACCAACACCCATGACCTCACCGGTCGATTTCATCTCAGGGCCGAGGATCGGGTCAACCCCTGGGAACTTGGCGAACGGGAAGACGGCTTCCTTGACGCTGTAGAAGTTCGGGATGATTTCCTGGGTGAAGCCCAGCTCTTTCAGGGTTTTGCCAGCCATGACGCGGGCCGCGATCATGGCCAGGGAAGTGCCGATGCACTTGGACACGAACGGCACGGTACGCGATGCACGCGGGTTGACTTCGATCACGTAGATCTTGTCGCCCTGCAGGGCCAGCTGCACGTTCATCAGGCCGACCACGCCCAGCTCCAGGGCCATTTTCTTGACCTGTTCGCGCACTTCGTCCTGCACGCCCTTGCTCAGCGAGTAAGGTGGCAGGGAGCATGCCGAGTCACCGGAGTGAACGCCGGCCTGTTCGATGTGCTGCATGATCGCGCCGATGACCACGTCGGTACCGTCGCACACCGCATCCACGTCCATTTCGATGGCGCAGTTGAGGAAGTGGTCGAGCAGTACCGGGCTGTCGTTGGAAACCTGAACAGCCTCACGCAGGTAGCGCTTGAGCTCGTCCAGTTCGTAGACGATCTCCATGGCACGGCCACCCAGTACATAGGATGGGCGCACGACCAGCGGGTAGCCGATGCTGCCGGCGGCACGAATGGCCTCTTCTTCGCTGCGCACGGTCGCGTTTGGCGGCTGCAGCAGGTTCAGGCGCTGGACCATCTGCTGGAAGCGCTCGCGGTCTTCGGCGCGGTCGATGGCGTCCGGGCTGGTACCGATGATCGGCACACCGGCCTCTTCCAGGGCGCGCGCCAGCTTCAGCGGGGTCTGGCCGCCGTAGTGCACGATCACGCCTTTGGGCTTCTCGACGCGGCACACTTCCAGCACGTCTTCCAGGGTCAGCGGCTCGAAGTACAGGCGGTCGGAGGTGTCGTAGTCGGTGGAAACGGTTTCCGGGTTGCAGTTGACCATGATGGTCTCGTAACCGTCGTCACGCAGCGCCAGAGCGGCGTGTACGCAGCAGTAGTCGAACTCGATACCTTGGCCGATACGGTTCGGGCCACCACCCAGGATCATGATCTTGTCACGGGTCGACGGGTTGGCCTCGCACTCTTCCTCGTAGGTGGAGTACAGGTAGGCGGTGTCGGTGGCGAACTCGGCGGCGCAGGTATCGACGCGCTTGTACACCGGGAACACTTCGAGCTTGTGGCGGTGGCGGCGCAGGTTCTTGTCGGTGATACCCAACAGCTTGGCCAGGCGCTGGTCAGAGAAGCCCTTGCGCTTGAGGCGCAGCATGTAGTCCTTGTCGATGGCCGACAGGGCCAGGGTCTTGACCTTCTCTTCTTCTTTGATCAGGTCTTCCATCTGCACCAGGAACCACATGTCGATGCCGGTCAGATTGAAGATTTCTTCGCAGGTCATGCCCGAACGCATGGCGTCGGCGACATACCAGATACGCTCGGCACCCGGCACGGTCAGCTCGCGCTTGAGGATGCTGGCAGCTTCCGGGCTGGCCAGGTCGACTTTCGGGTCGAGGCCGCAAGCGCCCACTTCCAGGCCACGCAGGGCTTTCTGCAGGGACTCCTGGAAGGTACGGCCGATGGCCATGACTTCACCCACGGACTTCATCTGGGTGGTCAGGCGGGCGTCGGCCTTGGGGAATTTCTCGAAGGCGAAGCGCGGCAGCTTGGTGACCACGTAGTCGATCGACGGCTCGAAGGAGGCCGGGGTACGGCCGCCGGTGATGTCGTTCTGCAGCTCGTCGAGGGTGTAGCCGATGGCCAGCTTGGCGGCGATCTTGGCGATCGGGAAGCCAGTAGCCTTGGAGGCCAATGCCGAGGAACGCGAAACGCGCGGGTTCATCTCGATCACGACCATGCGGCCGGTGTTCGGGCAGATACCGAACTGCACGTTGGAACCGCCGGTTTCCACACCAATTTCACGCAGCACCGCCAGCGAGGCGTTGCGCATGATCTGGTATTCCTTGTCGGTCAGGGTCTGCGCCGGGGCAACCGTGATCGAGTCACCGGTGTGCACGCCCATCGGGTCGAAGTTCTCGATGGAGCAGACGATGATGCAGTTGTCCTTTTTGTCGCGGACCACTTCCATCTCGTACTCTTTCCAACCGATCAGCGATTCGTCGATCAGCAGTTCCTTGGTTGGCGACAGGTCCAGGCCACGGGTGCAGATTTCTTCGAATTCTTCACGGTTGTAGGCAATACCGCCGCCAGTGCCGCCCATGGTGAACGACGGGCGGATGATGCAAGGGAAGCCCAGCTTCTCCAGCACCGCATTGGCCTCTTCCATGCTGTGGGCGATACCCGAACGCGGGCACTCCAGGCCGATGTCCTTCATTGCCTTGTCGAAGCGCGAGCGGTCTTCGGCCTTGTCGATGGTGTCGGCGTTGGCACCGATCATCTCTACGCCGAACTTTTCCAGAACGCCGTGGCGCTCCAGGTCCAGGGCGCAGTTCAGTGCAGTCTGGCCACCCATGGTCGGCAGCACGGCGTCTGGGCGCTCTTTCTCGATGATCTTGGCCACCGACTGCCACTTGATCGGCTCGATGTAGGTGGCGTCGGCCATGGCCGGGTCGGTCATGATGGTGGCTGGGTTGGAGTTCACCAGGATGACGCGGAAACCTTCCTCGCGCAGGGCTTTGCAAGCCTGGGCGCCGGAGTAGTCGAATTCACAGGCCTGGCCGATCACGATCGGGCCAGCGCCGAGAATCAGGATGCTTTTGATGTCTGTACGTTTTGGCATGGTGGTCACTCAAATCCGGGGTCAGTCGGCAAGCCGCTTTGAACAATCTGGGTCAGGCGCTGCCGGGCGCGGCGTGTGCCGGCCCGGGGCCTTGAAGCAGGATGCTCAGCGGCGCTTGGCCATGGCATCGGTGAAACGATCGAACAGTGGCGCGACGTCGGTCGGGCCTGGGCTCGCTTCAGGGTGGCCCTGGAAGCTGAACGCGCTCTTGTCGGTACGCTCGATACCCTGCAGGGTGCCGTCGAACAGCGACTTGTGGATGGCGCGGACATTGCCCGGCAGGGTGGCTTCGTCAACGGCAAAGCCGTGGTTCTGGCTGGTGATCATGACCACGCCGGTGTCCAGGTCTTGCACCGGGTGGTTGGCACCGTGGTGGCCATGGCCCATTTTCACAGTCTTGGCACCGGAGGCCAGCGCCAGCAACTGGTGGCCCAGGCAGATGCCGAATACCGGAATCTCGGTTTCGAGGATTTCCTTGATGGCCTGGATGGCGTAGTCGCACGGCTCGGGGTCGCCAGGGCCGTTGGACAGGAACACGCCGTCCGGGTTGAGCGCCAGCACTTCGCTGGCCGGGGTCTGGGCCGGCACCACGGTCACGCGGCAGCCACGGGCAACCAGCATGCGCAGGATGTTCAGCTTGACGCCGTAGTCGAAGGCCACCACGTGGTAGGGCAGGTCGGCCGCGTCGATGGTCGGGTGGCTGTCGGTTTTCAGCTCCCACACGCTGGAGCGCCACTCGTAGCGTTCCTTGGTGGAAACCACCTTGGCCAGGTCCATGCCCTTGAGGCCCGGGAAACCGCGGGCAGCGGCGATGGCCGCCTCTTCGCTGATGTTGTCACCCGCCAGGATGCAGCCGTTCTGGGCGCCCTTCTCACGCAGGATGCGGGTGAGGCGACGGGTGTCGATGCCGGCGATGGCAACCACATTGTTGGCCTTGAGGTACTCCGGCAGCGACTGGGTGTTGCGCCAGTTGCTGGCCAGCAGCGGCAGGTCACGGATGACCAGGCCGGCGGACCACACGCGGTTGGACTCGGCGTCTTCCGGGGTGGTACCGGTGTTGCCGATGTGCGGGTAGGTCAGGGTGACGATTTGCTGCGCGTAGGAAGGGTCTGTAAGGATTTCCTGGTAGCCGGTCATAGCGGTGTTGAATACCACCTCACCAACGGTCTGACCGTCGGCACCAATGGCTTCACCGCGAAAAATACTGCCGTCGGCAAGGGCGAGTATGGCTGGCTTTGTCAAGAAGACCTCCCGTAAATCAAGCATGAAAGGGCGATCGCAGGTTGCAAAAAAGCGGAGTGACGTATGGACACGTCACCCCGCTTTCATGTGCTGAATTCAATTCGCTGCGCGCTTTTAGTGGACACACTAAAGCTGTAGCTTACAGAAAAGTGCGTTTTCGGTCTACCGCATATGTGCCTCTAAAACACATCGATGCGACAGGCTGACTATTGTGTTGGCGTCTTCACGGGCTTGCCCGCTCCCACAGGGCTTGGGCCTTGCACAAAACCTGTAGGAGCGGGCAAGCCCGCGAATAACCCAACACAGCCCTCACTGCTTAACGCAGATCAAGCACATCCTGCATGTCGTACAGGCCAGGCTCACGCCCGTCGAGCCACAGCGCCGCACGCACCGCGCCCTTGGCGAAGGTCATGCGGCTGGAGGCCTTGTGGGTGATCTCCAGGCGCTCGCCTTCTGCAGCGAACAGCACGGTGTGATCACCGACCACGTCGCCGGCACGTACGGTGGCAAAGCCGATCGTCTTGCGGTCGCGCGCGCCGGTCTGCCCTTCACGGCCATACACGGCCACTTCCTGCAGATCGCGGCCCAGCGCGTTGGCAACCACTTCACCCATGCGCAACGCCGTACCCGAAGGGGCATCGACCTTGTGGCGGTGGTGCGCCTCGATGATTTCGATATCCACATCATCGCCCAGCACGCGTGCCGCCATGTCGAGCAACTTCAGGCTCAGGTTGACGCCGACGCTGAAGTTGGCAGCGAACACGATTGGAATGTCCTTGCCCGCCTCGGCCAGCAACTGCTTTTCTTCGACGGTAAAACCGGTGGTACCGATGACCATGGCCTTGCCGTGCTTGCGGCAGAACGCCAGGTTCTTCAGGGTGACCGACGGGTGGGTGAAATCGATCAGCACGTCGAACTCGTCCACCACCTTGGCCAGGTCGTCGGACAGCAGCACACCAATGCGCCCCAGGGCCGCCAGTTCACCGGCATCGGCGCCGACCAGCGAGCTGTCCGGGCGGTCGACCGCCGCCGTCAGCCCGGCGCCGGGTTGCTGCTGCACGGCCTCGATGAGGGTCTTGCCCATACGCCCTGCCGCGCCCATCACTGCAATACGTCGCATAGCCTTTTCCTTGTCAGAGATCGCCGAAGAAGCGCTTCACGCCATCGAACCAGCCACTGGCCTTGGGCGAGTGCGAGCTGTCGCCTTCCAGCGAATCACGCAGCTCTTCGAGCAGTTCGCGCTGGCGGCGGCTGAGGTTGACCGGGGTTTCCACCGCCACACGGCACAGCAGGTCACCGGCACCACCACCGCGCACCGGCGCCACACCCTTGCCACGCAAGCGGAACTGCTTGCCGGTCTGGGTGCCTTCCGGAATACGCAGCTTCACGCGGCCATCGAGGGTCGGCACTTCCAGCTCGCCGCCCAGGGCGGCATCGGTGTAGCTGATCGGCACTTCGCAGTACAGGTGCTTGCCGTCACGCTGGAAGATCTCGTGCTCACGCACACTGATCACCACATACAGGTCGCCGGTCGGGCCACCATGGGTGCCGGCCTCGCCTTCACCCGACAGACGGATGCGGTCACCGGTATCGACACCGGCCGGCACCTTGACCGACAGGGTCTTGTATTCCTCGACGCGGCCTTCGCCGTGGCACGAGGTGCAAGGGTCGGTGATGATCTTGCCCTGGCCATGGCAACGCGGGCAGGTTTGCTGCACCGAGAAGAAGCCCTGCTGCATGCGGACCTGGCCGATGCCACCACAGGTGGGGCAGGTCGACGGGGTGGAGCCCTTCTTGGCGCCGGAGCCATCGCACGGCTGGCAGTTGACCAGGGTCGGCACGCGGATGCTGACCGTAGTGCCGCGCACCGCTTCTTCCAGGTTCAGCTCCAGGGTGTAACGCAGGTCGCTGCCACGCTGGGCGCCACCGCGTCCGCCACCGCGGCCACCGCCGAAGAAGTCGCTGAACACATCGCCGAAGATGTCGGAGAAGTTTGCGCCACCGAAACCAGGGCCGCCGCCACCCATGCTCGGGTCGACACCGGCATGGCCATACTGGTCGAACGCCGCGCGCTTGCTGGCATCAGACAGCACTTCGTAGGCCTCGTTGGCCTCTTTGAACTTGTCTTCGGACTCTTTATCGCCCGGGTTGCGGTCCGGGTGGTATTTCATCGCCAGACGGCGATAAGCCTTTTTGAGGTCTGCCTCGGTGGCGCCGCGCTCGACACCCAGAACCTCATAATAATCACGCTTGGACATAGGTCATTTGCACCTTGTTGGGCGTGTGGCATCTGCGCCACGCCATCAGCACCTGCGCTCGCCCAGCGGGGCCGCTGACAGATGCTGTAAAAATTCTCGAATTCCAGATACGCCAACGCGGGAGCAAGCCCCCGCGCGGCGACATCCTACCAGTTCACCGACAAACCACGGTGAACTGGCCGACAACATGCAACGATTACTTCTTGTCGTCGCCTTTGACTTCTTCGAACTCGGCGTCAACCACGTCATCGTGCTTGGCTTCCGGCTCGGCCTGCTGCGCGCCACCCTGAGGCTGTTCGGCCGACTGCTCGGCGTACATCTTCTGGGCAACCGGGGCAGAGACCTTGGACAGCTCTTCGACCTTGGCGTCGATGGCGGCCTTGTCGTCGCCTTTGACAGCGGCTTCCAGGGCAACCACGGCAGCCTCGATGGCGGTTTTCTCTTCAGCGGTAACCTTGTCACCGGCGTCAGCAACCATCTTGCGGGTCGAGTGAACCAGCGCATCACCCTGGTTACGGGCAGCAGCCAGCTCTTCGAACTTGCGGTCTTCCTCGGCGTTGGCCTCGGCGTCACGCACCATGCGCTCGATTTCTTCGTCCGACAGGCCGGAGTTGGCCTTGATCACGATCGACTGCGACTTGCCGGTGGCCTTGTCTTTGGCGCTGACGTGCAGGATGCCGTTGGCGTCGATGTCGAAGGTCACTTCGATTTGCGGCACACCGCGTGGCGCTGGCGGAATGTCGGCCAGGTCGAACTTGCCCAGCGACTTGTTCTGCGCAGCCTGCTTACGCTCACCCTGCAGCACGTGAATGGTCACAGCGCCCTGGTTGTCGTCGGCAGTCGAGAACACCTGCGACTTCTTGGTCGGGATGGTGGTGTTCTTCTCGATCAGCGAAGTCATCACGCCGCCCATGGTTTCGATACCCAGGGTCAGTGGGCTGACGTCCAGCAGCAGCACGTCTTTCACGTCGCCAGCCAGTACCGCGCCCTGAATGGCAGCACCCATGGCCACGGCTTCGTCCGGGTTGACGTCCTTGCGGGCTTCTTTACCGAAGAAGTCAGCAACGGCCTTCTGCACCAGCGGCATACGGGTCTGGCCACCGACCAGGATCACGTCGTCGATCTTGCTGGCGTCAATGCCGGCGTCTTTCAGCGCTACGCGGCATGGCTCGATGGTACGGGTAACCAGGTCTTCGACCAGCGACTCCAGCTTGGCGCGGGAGATTTTCACGTTCAGGTGCTTCGGACCGGTGGCATCTGCAGTGATGTACGGCAGGTTGACGTCGGTCGACTGAGCGGACGACAGCTCGATCTTGGCTTTTTCAGCAGCTTCTTTCAGACGCTGCAGGGCCAGTGGATCGTTCTTCAGGTCCATGCCCGACTCTTTCTTGAACTCGTCGACGAGGTAGTCGATCAGGCGCATGTCGAAGTCTTCGCCACCCAGGAAGGTGTCGCCGTTGGTAGCCAGTACTTCGAACTGGTGCTCGCCGTCGACTTCGGCAATTTCAATGACCGACACGTCGAAGGTACCACCACCCAGGTCATAGACGATGACGGTGTGGTCGCCCTTGGCCTTGTCCATGCCGTAGGCCAGTGCAGCGGCAGTCGGCTCGTTGATGATACGTTTTACGTCCAGGCCCGCGATGCGGCCGGCGTCTTTGGTAGCCTGGCGCTGGCTGTCGTTGAAGTAGGCCGGCACGGTGATTACCGCTTCGGTCACGGCCTCGCCGAGGTAGTCTTCGGCGGTTTTCTTCATTTTCTTCAGCACTTCAGCGCTGATTTGCGGCGGTGCCATGTCTTTGCCGCCCGCTTGTACCCAAGCGTCGCCATTGCTGGCCTTGACGATTTTGTAGGGCACCAGCTTGATGTCTTTCTGCACGACGTCTTCTTCGAAGCGGCGGCCGATCAGGCGCTTCACGGCGAACAGGGTGTTGTGCGGGTTGGTGACGGCCTGGCGCTTGGCCGACTGGCCAACCAGGATTTCGCCATCGTTGGCGTAGGCCACGATCGAAGGGGTAGTACGCGCACCCTCGGCGTTTTCGATGACTTTGACGTTACCGTTTTCCAGAATAGAGACGCACGAGTTGGTGGTCCCCAGGTCGATACCGATGATCTTGCCCATGTTAACTCTCCCGAAACTTGAATTTGGTAGCAGCGACTAATTTGGCCAACTGCGGTAATACTTGAAGGCTTGACACCTAGATGGGGATGCCCCGACGGATTTCAAGCCTTTTCATTGATCGAGGGTTGCGCCGCGCTCGGCGCCTTGCTGACCACCACCATGGCGGGGCGCAGCAGGCGGCCGTTGAGCAGGTACCCCTTCTGGAACACGTTCAACACGCTGTTAGGCTCTACGTCAGCGCTTTCCTGCATGGCCATGGCCTGGTGGTGCTCAGGGTTGAACGGCTGGCCATGCGGGTCGACCGCTTCGAGGTTGTAGCGCTTGAGGGTGTCCTGGAACATTTTCAGGGTCAGCTCCACGCCTTCGCGGATCTGCTTGACGTTTTCATCCTCGGCGCTGGAGTGGGCCAGGGCCAGTTCCAGGCTGTCGATCACCGGCAGCAGGTCGCTGGAGAACTTCTCCAGGGCGAACTTGTGGGCTTTCTCGACATCCTGCTCGGCGCGGCGGCGCACGTTCTGCAAGTCGGCCACGGCGCGCAGCGATTGGTCCTTGGCGGCGGCCAGCTGTTCCTCGAGTTCCAGAACACGGGCATCCGCAGTGGCTTGGGCACCGGTTTCTTCAACATTAAGGTCTTTTTCGTTCAGCTGTTCGTCAGCCATGGGGTCTCTCCTGCGCAATTTTGTAGACTGCGAGCCAGGCTCGCCTTGGTTGTCGGCTATATGGGGCCGGAAAAACCAGCTTCAAGGGGCAAGCGGGTTTTCAGGCACAAACAGAATCCGCCAAGAGGCATTGGCAGGCCTGAAAAAAGTACTGTATAAATAACCAGACCTGACTTTTCGGGAGCCGCCCCCCATGCTGGTGCACCTGTCCATTCACAACTACGCCATCGTCGAACACCTCGACCTCGAAATCGCCCGCGGCATGTCCGTCATCACGGGCGAGACCGGCGCTGGCAAATCGATCATGCTCGACGCCCTCGGCCTGGCCCTGGGCGACCGGGCCGACAGCGGCGTGGTGCGCCCTGGCACCGACAAGGCCGATATCCTGGCCACCTTCGACCTGGTGGACATCCCCGAGGCGCACACCTGGCTGGCCGAGCGCGACATGGACAGCGACGGCCTGTGCATTTTGCGCCGGGTCATCACCGCCGAAGGGCGCAGCCGGGGCTACATCAACGGCACCCCGTGCCCGCTCGGCGACCTCAAGGCCCTGGGCGAACTGCTGATCGACATCCACAGCCAGCATGAGCACCAGTCGCTACTGAAAACCGACACCCACCGCCGCCTGCTAGACGAGTACGCCGGTGCTGTCGACCTGGCCCGCCAGGTGCAACTGGTCGCCAAACGCTGGCAGCAAACCCGCCTGGAACTGGAGCGCCTGTCCAACTCCGGTGACGAGCAGCGCGCCCGCCATCAACTGCTCAGCTACCAGCTGGAAGAGCTGGACAACCTTGCCCTCGGCGAGCACGAGCTGGAACAGCTGGAGCAGGAACACAAGAACCTGACCAGCGCCGAAGCCCTGTTCGGTATCTGCCGCCAGGTCATCGACCAGTGCAGCGAAAGCGATTCGGGCAACGTACTCAGCGCCCTCACCGCCAGCCTCAACCGCCTGGGCGCCGCCACCCAGTCGCCCAAGGCGCTGACCGAGGCGGCCAACCTGATCGCCAGCGCGCAGATCCAGGTTGAAGAAGCGGTGGGTGAGCTTAACCGCTTCCTGGACAACTTCGATGCCGACCCGATGCGCCTGCAGGCACTGGAGGAGCGCCTCGACACCATCTATACCCTGGCGCGCAAACACCGTGTGCACCCGACCGAGCTGCCGCACCTGCAGCAGCAACTGATGGAAGAGCTGGAAGGCCTGAACGCCAGCGATGAATCGATTGAACAGCTGGGCGAAGAGCTGGCTGCGTACGCCCAGCACTATAAAGAGCGGGCCAGCGAACTCAGCGCCCTGCGCCGGCAGGCCGCCCAGCAGTTGGCGGTGGCGGTGGAACAGGAAATCCAGCGGCTGGGCATGCCTGGCGGGCGCTTCCGTATCGAGCTGACCCCGCACGAGGGTACGGAACTCTCGCCGCATGGCCTGGAGCAGATCGAGCTCCTGGTCAGCGCCAACCCGGGGCAACCCCTCAAGGGCCTGGCCAAGGTTGCGTCGGGTGGCGAACTGTCACGCATCAGCCTGGCGATCCAGGTGATCACGGCACAGACCTCGCGCATTCCCACGCTGGTATTCGACGAAGTGGATGTGGGTATCGGCGGGCCCACTGCGGAAATCGTCGGCCAGTTGCTGCGCCGGCTGGGTGAGCGCGGCCAGGTGCTGACCGTGACCCACCTGCCGCAGGTGGCAGCGCAGGGGCACCACCACCTGTTCGTGCACAAGGTGCGCAACAGCGACACCACCCACACCGCCGTGGCCAGCCTGGGCAAGCGCGAGCGCGTGGAAGAAGTCGCGCGCATGCTGGGCGGCATCGACCTGACCAAGGAATCCCTGGCGCATGCGCGCAAGATGGTGGTTACCAGCAAGGCCTGAAGCCACTGGATTGCCGGGGCCGCTTGCGGCCCTGTCGCGACGCAATGCCGCTCACTGACCTACTGCCCCTAAAAGCACAAAGGCGACCCGAAGGTCGCCTTTGCTGTCCATAACGATTGAATCGTTACTTCTTCTTACGCACGTACAGGACCAGATTGTGGTCCACCAGCTCGAAACCGTGTTCCTCCACGATTTCACGCTGACGCTTCTCGATGGCGGCGTCCATGAACTCGATGACTTCACTGGTATCCACGTCGACCATATGGTCGTGGTGACCGCCATCGGCCAGTTCGAATACCGCATGACCGCCGTCGAAGTTGTGGCGAACCACCAGACCCGCCGCTTCGAACTGGGTCAGTACGCGGTACACGGTAGCCAGGCCAACGTCCTCGCCAGCCTCCATCAGCGCCTTGTAGACATCCTCGGCGCTCATGTGACGCTGCTCGGCAGAGTCGAGCATCTGAAGGATCTTGACTCGAGGCAGGGTTACCTTGAGACCGGCTTTGCGTAATTCGCTATTTTCAACCATGGTCAGCTTTCTCGCCGATGCTGCTTCGCAGCTTCTCTTAATACGGGTATGATCGGGGTTTACGTTGTCCAGCCAAGATAGTGGAAGTCGCCCACCGATGCAAAACACCAAGCTCTTGCTAAACAGCCTCGCCCTCGCGGGACTGCTCGCACTCGCCGGTTGCTCGTTTCCCGGGGTTTACAAAATCGACATCCAGCAGGGCAATGTCGTCACGCAGGACATGATAGACCAATTGCGCCCGGGAATGACCCGACGGCAAGTGCGGTTTATCATGGGCAACCCGCTGATTCAGGACACTTTCAACACCAACCGTTGGGATTACCTGTACAGCCTGCAGCCTGGTGGCGGCCAACGCCAGCAGGAGCGCATGAGCATTTTCTTCAACGACAGCGACCAACTGGTCAGCCTGTCTGGCGACTTTATGCCAGGCGTTAGCCGCGACCAGGAAATTCTGGGTGGCAGCAGCGATACCACGGTCAGCCCCGGCACCGAGCCAGGCCAAACCGAGCAGCCCGCCACGCAACCGGCGGAGCAACCCGCCAAGCCTGGTTCGACCGAAGAGGCCATCCAGCGCGAAATCGATACCATCGAGACCACCCCGGTGCCTACGCCAGCACCGCTGGAAACCCGGTAATCGAAAGCAACAAAAAAGCCCGGACTTGTTCCGGGCTTTTTGTTGCTGCCTGCCTGATCAGCCGTTCAACTGCTTGGCACGCTGGCAGAACGCATCGACCAGGGTATTCGCCGCCTGGTTGAACAGCGGCCCCAACGTGGCACGCACAATGGGCCCGGCATAATCGAACGACAGGTCCAGGCTGATTTTGCAGGCCTTCTCGCCCAAAGGCTTGAACACCCACACCCCATGCAATTGGGTAAAGGGGCCCTCCTCCAGGTTCATTTCGATGGACTGCCCGGGCACCAGCACGTTGCGCGTCACAAAGTGCTGGCTCATGCCGCCCTTGGCCACTTCGAGCTTGGCACGCATGTGCGTTTCGCTGCTGTCGATCACCGTCGCGGCCGAGCACCACGGCAGGAACTGCGGGTAGCTGGCCACGTCGTTGACCAGATCGTAGAGCGCCTGGGCGGGGTATGGCAGCAGGGCGGAGCGTTGAATATGGGTAGTCATCCAGGCGTCACTTCCAAGGCTGGGTGGCGGCGCTTCGCAGCGTGCCAAAAACAGATTCTGTCGGCAGGACAGGGCTTGTATTGTCCGGTATTCATTGCGGTGGCTCAAGCACACCGAAATCCCATAGCGAACGACGCACGGTCTTGCCTATAATGCCGGCCCTATGGCTAAACAAAAGAAACATCCGACCGGGACCATCGCGCAGAACAAAAAAGCGCGACACGATTACTTCATCGAACACAAGTTCGAGGCCGGGCTGGTCCTGTCCGGTTGGGAAGTAAAAAGCCTGCGAGCCGGCAAGGCGCACCTCGTGGACAGCTACGTGCTGCTCAAGGACGGTGAGGCCTGGCTGTTCGGCAGCCACATCACCCCGCTGACCACGGCCAGCACCCACGTGATCGCCGACCCGATGCGCACGCGCAAGCTGCTGCTGAACAAGCGCGAGCTCGAGCGCCTGGAAGCGGCGGTGGCGCAAAAGGGTTACACCTGCGTGGCGTTGTCGCTGTACTGGAGCAAGCACCTGATCAAGTGCGAAATTGCACTGGGCAAGGGCAAGAAGGAATTCGACAAGCGCGACACCGTGCGCGAACGCGATTCCAACCGCGAGCTGCAGCGGGCGGTGCGCAACAAGGGCAAGGAAGACTAAACCTTCTTGGTCAGCAGCGCGGTCAGTGTAGGAGCGGCCTTGTGTCGCGATGGGCTGCGAAGCAGCCCCAGCAATCTCGGCTCATTGCCGAAGCCCAGGGGCCGCTTCGCAGCCCATCGCGACACAAGGCCGCTCCTACATTAACCGCACATGCATGAAGAGACCGAGTCAACGCCCGCTACGCCGCTCCGCCCGCGCCACCCGCTGCGCCTCCTCATGGGCCTCTTCCAGCACTTCCTGCACATACAGGATGTGCCGGCTGGACACCTCTCGCGCCTCCTCCGCCCTGCCTTCGACAATCGCCAGGTACAGCTCGCGGTGCTGGCTGATCAGCATGTCGCGGG
>NZ_AEWE02000001.1:51557-57982 GCF_000190455.2 Pseudomonas sp. TJI-51 | reverse complement strand
CGCGTTATGGCTGGCCTCGGCAATTGCCAGGTGGAAGCGCGCATCGGCCGCACCCTCCTCGGCCCGGGTCACTTCATCGACCCTGGCGTAGCAGTCCTGCAGCGTGTCGAACGCCGCCTTCAGCCGCGCCCGGTCTGGCTCGGTAGCGCGCTGCGCCGCGTAATACGCACAGGACGCCTCCAGCGTATGGCGAAACTCGAGCAGGTCGCGCTGGGCCTCGGGGCTATGTTCCAGCAGCTGCAACAGCGGGTCACTGAACGTGGACCCCAGCGACTCGGCGACAAAGTTGCCGCCCCCCTGCCGGCTGACCAACAAGCCCTTGGCCACCAGCTTCTGGATCGCCTCACGCAGTGACGGGCGCGACACGCCGAACTGTTCGGCAAGCGCACGCTCGGCGGGCAGCCGCTGCCCCGACGTGAGGGTGCCCTCCAGAATCATCGCTTCCAACCGATCGACAATGTCGTCGGACAGGCGCCGCTGGCGAACCTGATCAAAAACCATCACATGCTCTCCACAAACCCCGGCACACACCCGGGGGTGCCTATTCTCGCCGATCCAGAGCGCGCGAACACCCACCAGGCCACGATTTTCCCGGCACATCAGCTGCCCGCTCATCGGCACGCGACCAAAGTTTTGCACGGGACAAATTGACACACCCACGACAGCGCTTTTAACCTAGCGACCAGCCATTGTAAATTGGTCTTACCAATTATCCAATGCCAGCGCCTGACCAACAACAATTAGGGGCCACCCCATATGCAAACCTGGCAACAACTCTATAGCCCGCTTGGTAGTCTTGGCCTGTCCGCACTGGCGGCGGTCATTCCCATCGTGTTCTTCTTCCTTGCCCTCGCCGTGTTCCGCCTGAAGGGCCACGTGGCGGGTAGCATTACCCTGGCCTTGTCGGTACTGGTGGCCATATTCGCCTTCCAGATGCCGGTCGACATGGCCCTGGCTGCCGCAGGTTACGGCTTCCTTTACGGCCTTTGGCCAATTGCCTGGATCATCGTTGCCGCGGTGTTCCTGTACAAACTCACGGTCAAGAGCGGCCAGTTCGAAGTGATCCGCAGCTCGGTGCTGTCGATCACCGACGACCAGCGCCTGCAGGTACTGCTGATCGGCTTCTGCTTCGGCGCGTTTCTGGAAGGTGCAGCAGGCTTCGGCGCGCCGGTGGCCATCACCGCCGCACTGCTGGTCGGCCTGGGCTTCAACCCACTGTACGCCGCCGGCCTGTGCCTGATCGCCAACACCGCACCGGTCGCCTTCGGCGCCCTGGGCATCCCGATCATCGTGGCCGGCCAGGTGACCGGTATCGACGCCTTCCACATCGGCGCCATGACCGGCCGCCAGCTGCCGCTGCTGTCGCTGTTCGTGCCGTTCTGGCTGGTGTTCATGATGGACGGCCTGCGCGGCGTGAAAGAAACCTGGCCTGCGGCCCTGGTCGCCGGCCTGAGCTTTGCCGTGACCCAGTACTTCACCTCGAACTTCATCGGCCCCGAACTGCCAGACATCACCTCGGCGCTGGCCAGCCTGATCTGCCTCACCCTGTTCCTGAAAGTGTGGCAACCCAAGCGCGCGTTCGGCGAAGCCAAGGCCAGCGTGGGTGCCGCCGTGGTGCAGCCAAGCGGCAGCCAGCCAAGCCCTTACAGCTTTGGCGAAATTTTCAAGGCCTGGTCGCCGTTCCTGATCCTGACCGTGCTGGTCACCATCTGGACCCTGAAACCGTTCAAGGCCGCCTTCGCCCCGGGCGGCGCGATGTACAACTTCGTGTTCAACTTCGCCATTCCGCACCTTGACCAACTGGTGATCAAGACCGCACCGATCGTGGCCGCGCCAACCGCCATGCCCGCAGTGTTCAAGCTGGACCCGATCTCCGCCACCGGCACCGCGATCTTCCTCTCGGCACTGATCTCCATGGCGGTGCTGAAAATCAATTTCAAAACTGGTCTTACCACTTTCAAGGAGACCTTTTGGGAGCTGCGCTGGCCCATCCTGTCGATTGGCATGGTGCTGGCCTTCGCCTTCGTCACCAACTACTCGGGCATGTCGTCGACCATGGCCCTGGTGCTGGCCGGCACGGGCGCGGCGTTCCCGTTCTTCTCGCCGTTCCTTGGCTGGCTGGGTGTGTTCCTGACCGGGTCGGACACCTCGTCCAACGCCCTGTTCAGCTCGCTGCAGGCCACCACCGCCCACCAGATCGGGGTCAACGACACCCTGCTGGTAGCGGCCAACACCAGCGGCGGCGTGACCGGCAAGATGATCTCGCCGCAATCGATCGCCGTGGCCTGCGCCGCCACCGGCCTGGTCGGCAAGGAATCCGACCTGTTCCGCTTCACCGTCAAGCACAGCCTGTTCTTTGCCACCATCGTCGGCCTGATCACCCTGATCCAGGCTTACTGGCTGACCGGCATGCTGGTTCATCACTAAAGTGAAAGGGGCCGGGCGCCATCGGGCGCCTGGCATACCCCCCAAGCAACGCTGCGAGAATCCATGATCATTTCTGCCTCTACCGACTATCGCGCCGCGGCCCAACGCAAGCTGCCTCCTTTCCTGTTCCACTATGCCGACGGCGGTGCCTACGCCGAGCACACGCTGCGCCACAACGTCGCCGACCTGGCGAGCATTGCCTTGCGCCAGCGCGTGCTGAAGAACATGTCCGAGCTCAGCCTGCAGACCACGCTGTTCGGCGAAACCCTGAGCATGCCCGTGGCCCTGGCCCCGGTCGGCCTCACCGGCATGTACGCCCGCCGTGGCGAAGTGCAGGCGGCGCGGGCAGCGGCGGCCCATGGCATCCCGTTCACCATGTCTACGGTGTCGGTGTGCCCGATCGAAGAAGTGGCGCCAGCCATCGACCGCCCCATGTGGTTCCAGCTGTACGTGCTCAAGGACCGCGGCTTCATGCGCAACGCCCTGGAGCGGGCCAAGGCGGCCGGGGTCAAGACCCTGGTGTTCACCGTGGACATGCCCGTGCCCGGCGCCCGCTACCGCGACGCCCACTCTGGCATGAGCGGCAAGCACGGCCCGCTGCGCCGCGTGCTGCAAGCCATGACCCACCCCGAGTGGGCCTGGGACGTGGGCGTGATGGGCCGCCCGCACGATTTGGGCAACATTTCCAAGTACCGGGGCAACCCCACCGGCCTGGCTGACTACATCGGCTGGCTGGGCAACAACTTCGACCCGTCCATTTCCTGGAAGGACCTGGAGTGGATCCGCGAGTTCTGGGACGGCCCGATGATCATCAAGGGCATCCTGGATGCCGATGACGCCCGCGATGCGGTCAAGTTCGGTGCCGACGGCATCGTCGTGTCCAACCACGGTGGTCGCCAGCTCGATGGCGTGCTGTCCAGCGCCCGCGCCCTGCCGGCCATTGCCGATGCGGTGAAAGGTGACTTGAAGATTCTCGCCGACTCCGGCATTCGCAGCGGCCTGGATGTGGTACGCATGATCGCCCTGGGTGCCGACACCGTGCTGATTGGCCGCGCCTTCCTCTATGCGCTGGCCGTGCATGGCCAGGCCGGGGTGAAAAACCTGCTGGAGCTGTTCGAGAAGGAAATGCGCGTAGCCATGGTGCTGACCGGCGCCAAGACCATCAGCGAAATCACCCGCGACTCGCTGGTACGCGAACTGGGCGCCTGAGCGCCTGCACCAACGACCGCCTGATAGACCCGGGGCATGTGGCACGCAGAGGCCACAGCCCCGCGAGGAGACTGCATGAGCCTGCCCGCCGCGTTTCTGCGTGATGCCGAGCGCCTGATCCCCGCCGCACGCCGCTTCGACGACCCCACCTCGACCCTGGCCTTCGGCACCGACGCCAGCTTCTACCGGCTGATCCCCAAGCTGGTGGTGCGTGTCGAGTCCGAAGACGAAGTGGTCGGCCTGATCAAGCTGGCCCAACGCGACCGGGTGCCGGTCACCTTCCGCGCCGCCGGCACCAGCCTGTCTGGCCAGGCCATCAGCGACTCGGTGCTGATCGTGCTGGGCGATAACTGGAACGGCCGCGAGATCCGTGGCCAAGGCGAACAGATCCGCCTGCAGCCCGGGGTGATCGGCGCCCAGGCCAACGCCTGGCTGGCCCCGTTCGGGCGCAAGATCGGCCCCGACCCGGCCTCGATCAACGCCTGCAAGATCGGCGGTATCGTCGCCAACAACGCCAGCGGCATGTGCTGCGGCACCGCCCAGAACACCTACCACACCCTGGCCGGCCTGCGCCTGGTGCTGGCAGACGGCACCCGCCTGGACAGCGAAGACCCGGCCAGCGTGGCGGCCTTTGAAGCCAGCCATGCCGAGCTGCTGCAAGCGCTGGCCCGCCTGGGCCGCGAAACCCGCGCCAACACGGCATTGGCCGAGCGCATCCGGCACAAGTACCGGCTGAAGAACACCACCGGCCTGTCGCTGAACGCGCTGGTGGACTACGACCAGCCGCTGGATATTCTGCAGCACTTGCTGGTCGGCTCCGAAGGCACCCTGGGCTTTATCAGCGCTGTTACCTACAACACCGTGCCCGACCACCCGCACAAGGCCAGCGCCCTGCTGGTGTTCCCCAGCGTGGAAAGCTGCTGCCGCGCGGTGCCGGTACTCAAGCGCCAGCCGGTGTCGGCCGTGGAACTGCTCGACCGCCGCAGCCTGCGCTCGGTGCAGGACATGGCCGGCATGCCGCTGTGGGTAAAAGGCCTGTCGGCCAACGCCTGCGCCCTGCTGATCGAGTCACGCGCGGCCAGCCAGAGCCTGCTGCACGAGCAACTGCAGCAGGTAATGGCGTCGATCGCCGACTTCCCGCTGGAGCAGCGCGTGGACTTCAGCGAAGACCCGGCGGTGTACAACCAGCTGTGGAAAATCCGCAAAGACACCTTCCCCGCCGTCGGCGCCGTGCGCCAGACCGGCACCACCGTCATCATCGAAGACGTGACCTTCCCGGTCGAGCAACTGGCCGAAGGCGTGAACCGCCTGATCCAGCTGTTCGACAAGCACCGTTATGACGAAGCGATCATTTTCGGTCATGCCCTCGAAGGCAACCTGCACTTCGTGTTCACCCAAGGGTTCAACAGCGCCGAAGAGGTTGCCCGTTACCAGGCGTTCATGGACGACGTGGCACAGCTGGTGGCCGTGGAGTTCGGCGGTTCGCTGAAGGCCGAGCACGGCACCGGGCGCAATATGGCACCGTTCGTGGCGCTGGAGTGGGGCCACGACGCCTACCAACTGATGTGGCAGCTCAAGCGCCTGCTCGACCCCAACGGCATCCTAAACCCCGATGTGGTACTGAGTGACGACCCGGCCATCCACCTGAAAAACCTCAAGCCACTGCCCGCCGCCGACGAAATCGTCGACAAGTGCATCGAGTGCGGCTTCTGCGAACCCGTGTGCCCGTCCAAGGGACTGACCCTCAGCCCCCGCCAGCGTATCGTGATGTGGCGGGACATCCAGGCCAAGCAACGCGCCGGCATCGAGACCCGCGAGCTGATGCGCACCTACCAGTACCAAGGCATCGACACCTGCGCGGCTACCGGCCTGTGCGCCCAGCGCTGCCCGGTGGGCATCAACACCGGCGAGCTGGTGAAAAAACTGCGCAGCCAGGCTGCCGACCACGGCAACACCGCCAACTGGCTGGCCGAGCACTTCCCCACCGCACTGGGCGGCGCCCGCCTGACCCTGACCGCAGCCAACAGCGCGCGCAAGCTGCTCGGCGCCCCACGCCTGGGCCGCCTGAGCGCCACCCTGCGCAAAGCCAGCAACGGCCGCCTGCCGCAGTGGACGCCCGCCATGCCCCAACCGCTGCGCCCGGTCGCCTTCGGCCACACCAGCAACGACGCCCGCCCACGGGTGGTGTACCTGGCGGCTTGCGTGTCCAGGGTAATGGGCCCGGCCTATGCCGACCGCGAGCAAAGCTCGCTGCTGGACAAGACCCGCGCGCTGCTGGAAAAGGCCGGCTACCAGGTCGTGTTCCCCGACAACGCCGACAGCCTGTGCTGCGGCCAGCCGTTCGCGTCCAAGGGTTACCCCGAGCAGGCCGAACACAAGCGCCAGGAGCTGATCAACGCCCTGCTGCACGCCAGCCGCGGCGGCCTTGACCCGATCTACTGCGACACCAGCCCCTGCACCCTGCGCCTGGTACAAGACCTGGGCGACACCCGGCTGGACCTGTACGACCCCGTGCGCTTCATTCGCACCCACCTGCTCGAACGCCTGGAGTTCACCCCCCAGGATGAGCCAGTGGCCGTGCACGTGACCTGCAGCACCCAGCACCTGGGCGAAAGCCAGGCCCTGATCGACCTGGCCCGGCGCTGCAGCAAGCAGGTAGTCATCCCGGAAGGCATTCATTGTTGCGGGTTCGCTGGCGACAAGGGCTTCACCACCCCCGAGCTCAACGCCCACTCGCTGCGCAGCCTGAAGGATGCCGTGCAGTACTGCAGCGAAGGCATTTCCACCAG
>NZ_AEWE02000001.1:0-51318 GCF_000190455.2 Pseudomonas sp. TJI-51 | reverse complement strand
CGGTGTTCGCGGGCAAGCCCACCCCTCTCGCAAACAACCCCGCCCCCGCGGCACGAACAAGATTGAACCCTTGCAAAACTGCCAAGGTCCATCCTTTAGGCCCACCTTCCCGAGGCCCCAGAGGAGACTCCCATGAAAGGTACCGCGCTTTCGGCCCTGTTCGCGGCCGCTACCCTGCTGGCTTCGCCGGTGTTCGCTGCTGACGACCTGTGCGCCATCAACCTGCAAAAAATCGACGACAGCATGGCCACCGCCGGCGCCACCTCCGAGGGCCTGGACAAAGCCGTGACTGAGCACGTCGACAAAGCCAAGGCTGCCCAGGCCTCGGGTGACACAAAGGAATGCATCGCCATCACCAGCAAAGTGCTGGAGCGCCTGGAAAAAACCGAGAAAGGCAGCGGTTCGGGCAGCGGCGGCGCCTAAGCCCTGGGCGGGCGACAGGACCAGCTGTCGACGTCGCCCGCACAATGGCGTATACTCCGGCTCACGTGCCGTAAGGTGCGTTAGCCAAGAGCTAGTGTAGGGGCCGATTAGGATTCGACGCCGGTAGCGAAACTCTAGGTGCATGCCGAGTTGGTAACAGAACTCGTAAATCCACTGTTGCAACTTTTATAGTTGCCAATGACGAAACCTTCGGCGCGGAGTACAAGCTGGCTGCGTAAGCAGTCCTCTTGACCCGTTGCTTCTGGTAGCTTCGGCTCCAGCAATCACTAGGGGATGCCTGTAAACCCGAACTGATTGTCATACAGAACAGGATCGTCGCGTAGCACGTTGTGGGCGAAGCGACTAAAACTTACACAACTCATCCAAAGCACCCTGCCCGTCGGGCGGCTGCGGATTAAATCAGTAGACACGGCTAAGCATGTAGTACCGACAGCGGAGTACTGGCGGNNAATACTAGGATAGACGGGGGTTCAAATCCCCCCGGCTCCACCAAATAATCCTTACAAATCAGGCACTTGGCGAATCGCGCAAGTGCCTTTTTTGTGTCTAGATGGGCCGTTTTGGCTGGGGAATGCCAGCTTTATGACAGCCCCACAACTGCTCGTAGAGTCATTTTTTGTGTGATGATGGGCATGACTGGTGTCGAGACCTCCAGGGGCTTGAGCGCGCACTCGAAGGCCTTGATGCATTGAAATCGAATAGATTGACAATCATAATTGGCGCCCTTTTCGTGGTTCATCCACAATTCGTCCACCGGTTATCCACAGCTAAGGGAGGGCGCGATGTCTACCTACACCGCTAGCAAAGCTCTCAACGAGCACTGGAACGGCTATTTGCCAGTTGATCCCGTCTACATTGCAAATCAGTACGGGATAGCCGTTTTTGCAGAAAAGGAACTGGATGACGTAGGTGCCAGTGGTGATTGCTACTACGACTCCAAAGGCCGACCTGTCATCCGGTACAACCCCTATGAGGCGCAAACCAGGCAGCGATTCACGATTGCCCATGAATTGGGTCATATCCTCTTGGGGCACATCAGGCCCGGCGAGCGGGCTCACCGAGACCCGAAGAGGAGCTATGACTCTTTTTACGAGCGTCCCATGGAGCGGCAAGCGAACGATTTTGCTGCACAGCTATTGATGCCTGAAACGGTCGTACGGATGGCCGCGAAACAAAACCCTAACCTTCGCGAACTGGCGTATGAATTCAACGTATCGATGGATGCGATCGGCTATAGAACACAAAACCTAGGAGTATCTATCTGGTGACCAATGGATCTGGTGAAAACGCAGCAGAAAAGGATGTTGATGAGTACGCTAAGGCGGGCCAACCTCAACAAATAAACGGCCAAGGTGGTGGCAAAGATGACCGGCCAGACGATAAGAATTGGCTTGCTATGGCGTCTTCGATCCAACACCTGAAGGAAGCGGTGGTGATCCTATCCGCTGCCGGTGTTTTGGTCTGGCTGCTGATAGTCCTTACGAGCCTCATGAACTCCATAATATCCTTGTTCCAAGAGGCTGTTCGGCTGCATTCAGCTCCCGTTACGGTAGTCAAGACAATGGATTGGCATGTTTTGGGGCTCGGGGTATCACTGATCATCGGGGTTTCCGCTATTTCCATTATCTTGCTGAAAAGTGTATTTGGCGGCGGAAAGCAAACACCGGATGGGCTAAAACTTTCGGATCTGCCTGTAGGTGAGTTCCTAGAGTCTTTGAAAAGCTGGTTCAAAAAATAGCATTATCTCCCAATGGTTTACCTCAGATAGAGCAATGCGTAATTCAATTCTATCTGAGGTCTTGAACAAGCCTGGCTGGTCACTCTGCGCTGGTTCTCACCATCACCTCCAGGCTGTCGGTCTTGCGCAGGCTGGCAGCGTCTTAGTGAAGCGGCGGCAAGGCCTTGCCACGAAGCTTGGAAATCGACCGCAATTGGTAGTCGGAAACCACCTGAAAGAGCGACTCCGCCAATAAGCGCAACCGCTCGACCTCTTCCGCCGGCGCGCCCCGGTCCTGGGCCAAGTGATACTCGCGCATGGCGTCAATGGCCTGCTGAATCAGCGGCTCGCCGGCCTCGACCATCCCTATGAAGGTGCGCTTGTCCACTGTCCTGCTCCGATCACTTGATCAGCACATTATAGGATGCTTCGCATGCGAGCCCCGCTATTCGGGCTTGGTCATAAGCTTTCGCCAATTCTCCCGCTCGAGCATCAGCCCGTGTGAGCAGGTCGGAGAGCACCATGGCGGCGCGGGTGGCTGCCTTGCCTCGGGCGATAGCACCGGTATCCGGGCCGGGGCAACTGACGGAGGCTGCGAGCTGGGCGGCGTCGTGCTGCAGCCGCTGGCCAGCAACATCGGCGCCAGCAGCCCCAGCGTCAGCCACCTGGTGTTGTTCGTGTGCATGGGCTCTCGCCTCCTCCTGCGCCTGGGCGCGTCGTTGTTCTTCCGCGCGGGCATCGCGCTGTCCCAACGCCTCGGCCAGCCGATCGCTGCTATCACGCTGCGCCGATGTGGCAAGCGCCTGACTGCGCTCCACCGACCGGCCATGCTGGTATATGCCCCAGTATGAAGCCAGCACCAGGGCCAATAGGCCCAGCCGCCCAGGCCAGGTCATACCAGCGCCCTTCGCACGCCCTCGTCAATGATCGCTTGGGGATACGGGTTGCCGCCGTTCTCATGGATGATGATGCTGAGCACCATCCCGCGCAGCGTGACCGGGTCCTTGATGCTGATCGGGTCGGTCGGCTTCACACCCAGGCGCCTGGCCACGGCCGAGGCGTAGGCCTGGGTGTCGTTCTCGTTGCTGGGCGCCCAGCGATTAATGGTTTCGAGCACCGTATCGATGCCCTTCCCGCCCACACCAGGCATGCCGTCTTTACCGCGGTAGTTAATCAGCAGCTTGCCCAGGGCGCGGATGCCATTTTCTGGATGGTCGAATCGCGCGAATCGCGGCTTGGCTACTCCCTCCTCCAGCCCTAGCTGGCCCTGCCATGCGTTGCGCGGGTTGTAATCGATGTTGCCGGGGTTCCGGTTGCGGACGCCGCGGGGTGTACTCATGGGTTTTCTCCAGACAAAAAGAAGCCCGCGCTGGGCGGGCTTGGTTGAAAAAATGGATGATCGTCAGGCGGTAGGCGCCTCAGGCTCCGGTGCTGGCTCTGCCGGATCCTTCGCGGTGACAGTTACCTTGGCGCTGTAGTCCTTGAGCACCTGGGCAGTGAATACCTGTGCAGTCGGAAAAAGGTTCAGGATCGCGCGGGCGCGGGTGTCCGCCTCGGCTTGGGTGGCGTAGCGTGTGTTGTTCTCGGCGTCGTAGGCGTTGCTGAGGTTGATGGCGATATAGGGCATGGTTTTCTCCAGACAAAAAGAAGCCCGCTCGATGGCGGGCATTGGTTAGTTGGCTTGGGTTCAAGCCTTGGGGTATTGCTGCTTGATCTGCTGCAGGGTCGAGAAAAACGGTTCTGCTTTGGGCATATGCCCTTGATTCATGGCATGCCACAGCATGTCCAGTTGTTCCTCCACCGGCGGATACTCGGCCGCACGGCGCTTGGCGTGGTCGCACTTATGCTGAATTTTCAAAGGTGAACTCCTGATCGCGGTAGGGCCAAAGGATGACCGTGACGTGGTAGGTGCCCGGCGCCGAGAACTCCAGCTCGATGTCACTGCCGTCAGCGATGTAGGTTTCGTTCTCGATGTTGACGGCGGCACCTTCGTGGACCCCCTTCAACCAGTGCCCTTGGAGTGCCGCCCCCATCCGGGGGCGCTCCTTGAGCATTTGCCCCATTACAAAGTGGTCAGCAATCCGTGCCGGGGTGGGCACTTGGATAAAGGGCCGGTCGGTGTTGAGCCTGATGATTTTCTTCCCGTGTTCGGGCGGACAGCTGACGGCAAACACGATCCGGCCATCAGTCTCATAGGCTGCATAGTGTTCAATGCTGCTCATCGCTTGGTTCCCATTGCATACAGGGTGTGGTTCTGAACGCCTACCCCCGAGTTCTCTCCCCACCACTTCACAGTGATGACGAAGTAACCCGGGCCCACGCCGATCGATCCCATCAGGTTAGGAAAACCATCCGCCCAGTCGCCGCCACCTTGAGCGATCACCAGGCCGTTGATATCCATTTGGAACATGTACTTGCGAATACCGCTGCCAAATCCTTGGTAGCCGCTGTATTGCGCAGTGATGAACCCTGCTTCATCCATTTGCACGCCGACGGCGATCAGGTTTTGCCACTGACCTACACCGACGCCGAGCACATTCCCGGGGCTATTAGCCGATACCGGCACCGTGACGGCGTTGCCACGGATGCGCAGCGTGTCAATTTCGGCCACCCCGATCTTGGCGGCCGTGATGGCACCGTCTGCGATCTTCGCGTTGCCAATACTGGCGCTCCGAATGTACGCGTCAGCAATAAATGTCTGACCACCCACGACAGAGAACGGTGACGAGAGCCCACCGCCATTCGCATTCAGCAAAATGAACTGGTCGGAATAGACAGCAAAAGCGGACTGAACAACGCCGTTTTGTTCGTTGATTCCGATGCCAAATCCTGCGAAATGATGAACACCGTACTGGTTATTAACCTGCACCCGCAGGGTGTACTGGGCGTTAAGCATTCCCTTCATGTTCGCCTGAGCCGTCGCAACCTGCTGCACAGCCGCATTGGTCGTGCCCAGCGACGCCTGGGTGGTCTGGATTTGCTTGCTCAGCGCCCCATCCCCATCAACCCGGGCTTTGGCTTCGTTCTGAATCGCCGCGTTGGCATCGCCTACGGCGGTGTACAACCCGTCGATACGCAATGTCTCTGCCGTCAGCTTGCTGCCCTGCTGTGTGACAGTGCTTTCAACTGACGACAGTGCACGGCTCGATGCGGCCGGGGCCACACGGCCCACGACAATCCAGTCAACGTCAAACACATCCCCGCTCACCGCCCCAAGATCCAGACGCAAGCGACTGATGGTGCTATCTACCCAGTCCGTGCCACCACTGTTCAGGTTTTCCATGTCCCATTCCACGATCGCCGAATCACCGATCGCCAAGCCTGGGTTAGGCAAGGTGGAATAGATGGTGGAGGAAAACCCGTGACCTGGGGTGGCGTAATAAAGCGTTCCACGCCAGCCGCTACCGCCCCTTCGGGTGATGCGCGCCCTGACCCTGGTGAACAGCGCGCCAGTAAGGCCAATAGCAGCCGCAGCGCTCTGCAGTTGAGGGTTGCTTGCAGTGGCTGTGACCTTCAAGAACCCGGTTCCAGCTACTGCAGTAGCGTTCGCGCCATACCATCCCTCAGCACCATTATCGAACTGCCAGGTGCACCCAGGCGCAGGGTCCAGGCCAACCGAGGCATCGGCCGCTTTCTGTACAGCAGCAACCGAGTTTCGCAAATCAAGGATGCTGCTCGACTGAGAAGCCAGGCCGCCTTCATTGCTAGTGACCCGCTGCGTCAGCGCATCGACCGACGAGGCGGAGGCCTTGGTCGCAACCTGAGTAAGCGCCGACTGTGCCGCCGCCGCCGCATCGGTAGCCGCTTTGTCGGTCACCGCCACCCAGGCGCTGCCGCTCCAGCGTTTGGGGGTGTTGGCGTTGCCGGTGGTGTCGATCCACAGGTTTTGGGGCAAACGGTCAGCCACGGCCGGGGCGGCCGCCTGGATGATCACCTTCCCTTTGCCACCTGCCAGCGTGTTCGCCGCATCAGCTGCCTGCTGCGCTGTGGTCACGTTGCCATTGGTCGTGGTGAGATTGTTTTCCAAACTGGTGGTCCGGCTCCCCACACTCGACAGCGTGCCAGCCTGCTGCGAGACCGCCGAACTGAGCGACTCAACAGCAGCGGAGGTCGCCGCTTGCTGGGCGCTGGCGACCTGACCGTTATCCCTCCAGCCCGTGACGCGGGTGCCCTCTTCGATCTGGTAGCGATCCGCCTCAATGTAGCCACCGCTGACTGATGCGCCGCCATACACCACAAATGCCGCGAACAGCTTGGTGGTGGTGGGGCCAGGGGTGAAGGTCACCGACAGACGCACCCAGGACTCACTTGCATCAGTCCTTGCCGCCCCCCAGCTCTCGGTCCCTGCTCCTGCCTCATTGGTCCCGTACACCCCGGGAAGAACCCGCAAGCCAGGGGTGCCCCGAAGGTACACGGATGCTGTGTAGGTCTTTCCGGGGACCGGCTTGAACCGTCCGGCCGACTTCACATAGGCCCGAGCCCAGGTTGCTGGGGACAGGCCTGACACATCCAGGCGCTGGGCCACACCAGAAGCCAAGGTAGATTGCACCAACGTAGGCGTGCGAATACCGCTCCCTGTCCCGTCGTGCCACCACCCGTCGGCCATCCCTGGGGTGCCGGGGTCCGCTCGCTCAAAGGACGGGTTGAAAACCAGATTCTCCCCGCCGACATCGCCTATGTTGTTATTCAGCTCAGTGAGCTGATTGGAAGCACTGGTCAGTCCCTGCTCGGTCTGGGTGATCCGCGTCCCTAACGCCGACGTCGCAGCGGCGCCGGCATCCAGCTGGGCCTGCTCGGTCACATCTTCAATGTCGAAGAAATCAAAGATGGCCTGCCCGCCCATGTTGTCGTAACCCGCGATGAGCATTGGCGAGAACCAGGCCGTGCCCTCCTTCAATCGCTTCGGGTCGGCCAGCGTACCCGCGCCGGCTCCGCCACCTTCGCTGCCGGTGGTATGGCCTTTGACATACACCTCGGCGATCAGCCACTCGCCTTGAGGAATCTTCCGGTTCGACAGCACCACATAGTGCGAGGAGCCCACGCTGTTCACGCCACTTGTTGCGATCCGGGTAACGCCGTCCTCGGCAAAGCAGTCAACGCCGGCATACGTACCTGGCGACCCGGCGCCCATCAGGACTTGCTGCACGCGAACGGTCAGCTTGTAGAGCCGCGAAGGGTCAAACCTGATCTTGCGCGTGGACGCGCCCCACCAAGCTCTGTTGGAGGCTCCGCCATTCAGGATCAAGGCAGCGCCCCGACTGATGCCGGCAGGTGCGCCGTACGAGGCAGTGGCACCGGCGCCGCTGTTGGTCGACACCCACTGGTCCATGGACATGTCCGAGAACACGCTTTGATAGACCTTGGTGGGCGAGTTGTCCAGAGCGCGGCCGATGGTGCTGCCCAGCGACACCACGTTGCTGCTGGTGGCAGTCAGGTCTCGTCCTTGCTGATCCACCTTGCTGTTCAGCGACTGCAGCGCACTGGCGTCGGCCTTCTTGGCCACCTCGGACAGGGCATTCGCCGCTGCGGCTGCGGCGTCGACGGCGACTTTATCGGTCACCGGCAGCCAACCCGACGTAGTCCAGCGTTTCGGGGTGTTGGCTCCGTTTGTTATGTCAATCCAAAGGTTCTGCGCAAGCTGGTCAGCGGCCGCTGGCGTCTCCCTTTGGACGATGACCTTACCCTTGCTGCCGGCCAGGTTGGACGCGGCCTGCGCCGCATTCTGCGCATTCGTCACGTTCTGATTGGTGGTGGTCAGGCTGTTTTCCAGCTGTACAGCTTGATTGCTGACCGAGGTTAGCCCTTGCTCGTTCTTCTCGACTCGAACGGCCAGCGCGTTGGTCGCCGTGGCGCCGGCATCGATCTGAGCCTGCTCGGTGACGTCTTCAATCAAGAAGTAGTCAACCGCCAACTCACCGCCGATGTTGTTGTAACCGGCAACCAGCATCGGTGAAATCCAGGCAATCCCAGTCTTCAACCGCTTGGGATCGGCAACGGTACCGGCACCTGCCCCACCCCCTTCACTGCCAACGGTGTAGCCTTTGACATGGGTGGTGAACTCCATCCATTCACCAATCGGGTGCGATCTGCCAGCAGTGATCACATAGTGCGAAGAGTCCTTGGTGTTGGCACCACTGGAGTTGATCCGGGTTACGCCGTCTTCGGCAAATCCGTCCACCCCGGCATAGGTGATTGGATTGCCCTTGCCGGCGGTTAACTGCTTGAACCGAATGGACAGCTTGTACAGCCGCGTCGGGTCAAACCTGATTTTGCGGGTCGAAGCGCCCCACCAGGTGGAATTGCCAGCGCCACCGCTGACCTTGATGGTTGCCCCGCTGGTGTTGCCTTCCTCATTGGAGAATACGGTGCTGGCCGTAGGGCCGCCGAACAGGTTCGCCCACTGGTCCACCGCCATGTCCGAGAACACGCTCTGATAGACCTTGGTCGGCGAATTGTCCTGGCTGGCCAGCAGCTTGGCATTGAGGTCGGTCAGCGACTTGCCCTGGGCCGATTGGGTCTGCCCCTGCTGCTTCACATCATTGCTCAAGGCCTGCACCGCAGCAGCTTCGGCCTTCTTGCTTACGGTGTCCGTGAGCGACACCAGCGCCTGGCTCTGCGACGACAGCTGCTGATCCTGCGCGGCGTCCTTCTGCTCGGTCGCTGTGACGCGGTTGGTCACCTGCTCCAAGGATTGAGAGCTGGCCTTGCCGTCGATGCTGGTCTGCATCCCGTCGAGGCGGGTCGCATGGGAAGACAGCTTGCCTTCTGCATCGCTGACGCGGGTAGTCAGGCCGCTCACAACACTCGCATCGGCCTTCTGCGCAACCTGATTGAGCGCCGACTGAGCGGCAGCCGCGGCATCGGTGGCCACCTTGTCGCTGACCGCCACCCAGGTGCTGCCGTTCCAGCGTTTGGGGGTGTTGGCGTTGCCAGTGGTGTCGATCCACAGGTTTTGGGGCAAACGGTCAGCCACGGCCGGGGCGGTCGACTGATACAGCACCTTGCCCTTGGCACCGGCCGCGTCGGACGCCGCTTGTGCCGCCTGCTGCGCCGTAGCGACGTTGCCGTTGGTAGTGGTCAGGCTGTTTTCCAGTGAGGTGGTCTTGCTCGACACGCTGGCCAGGTCGGCGCCCTGTTGGATCACCTTGGCGGACATCACATCGACAGCGGCCGCTGTGGCCGCTTGGTTACCGGCCTCGACCTGTCCATTGTCGCGCCAACCACTTGCTTGCGAACCCTCCTCCAGCTGGTACTGGTCCACTTCGATAAACCCGGCCGTGACGCCGGCCCCGCCATAGACAATCGCCGCTGGCCATACGTCGACGGTCTTATCGGTGGCGGTGAAGGTTACCGATACCCGCTGCCATGTCTCGGCCGCGTCGACTCGGTTGCCTGGCCATGAAACGCTGTTGGCCCCGGCCGCATCTCGGCTGTACACCTGCGCCAAAATCCGCAGCCCTGCAGTGCCCCGCATGTACACAGAAGCGGTGTAAACGGCGCCCGGCCGCACTTTGATCGCTTTGAGCGATGCGCGCAGGTAAACCCGGGCCCAACCGTTGGTGGGAATGTCGGTGACATCAAGGCGTTGCGCGACCCCTGCCGCAAGCGTCGAGGGAACCAAACTCGGGGTTCGGCTGCCGACGTTGCTTGAGCTGTCGTACCACCAGTACTGGGCCATCCCGTTGTTATCGGTTTGGCGCTCGAACGATGGGTTGTAGACCAGATTTTCCCCGCCCAGCGTCGGCAGCGCAGCATTGATGCTGACCAGTGCCTGGCCCTGCGCGGTGAGGTCTTGCCCCTGCTGGTTGACCAGGTTACTCAGGGCCTGCACGGTCGAGACTTCGGCCTTCTTGGCCACGCTGTCGGTGAGCGAGACGATGGCAGAACTCTGAGAGCTGATCTGCTGGTCTTGTGCGGCGTTCTTACCTTCGGTCGCGGTGACCCGGCTGGTGACCTGCTGCAGGGCGGCCGAGGTCGCCTTGCCGTCCAGGCTGGTCTGCATGCCATCCAGCCGCTGACCTTCGGCCACCAGCTTGCCCTCGGCATCCGAGACGCGCAGGGTCAGGTTGTTCACCACCGTGGCGTCAGCCTTGGTCTGGGCCAGCGCCAAAGCGCTCGCGGCCGCCGCCGCCGCATCCGTAGCAGCCTTGTCCGTGACCGCCACCCAGGCGCTGCCACTCCAGCGTTTCGGCGTGTTGGCGTTGCCCGTGGTATCGATCCAGAGATTCTGGGCCAGCCGATCGGCAGCGGCCGGGGCCGCCGCCTGGATGATCACCTTGCCCTTGCCACCTGCCAGCGTGTTTGCCGCTTCAGCTGCCTGCTGCGCGGTGGTCACGTTCTGGTTGGTGGAGGTCAGGCTGGCCTGCAGGCCGTTGAGCTGTGTGGCCTGCGCGGTCGTCTTGCCGTCCAGCGTGGTCACGTCGGTTTCGACCTTGGACACACGCGCAGCGGTACCGGCCGCCGTGACGATAGCCTGGCCAACATCCGTCCAGTAGGTAGCGTTCGGCGGCGGGTTGTTCTTCGGTACCGCCTTCAACGCCTGATACAGCTTGCCGTCGGCGCCCAGTGTGCCCTGGTTAATGCTGTAGGCCTTGTCCTTGTTGTACGGCAGCGAGCCGGCCAGAACAGACACGCTGTTGATCTGTTGCTGCAGGTCTGCCTTGGCGGCATCAACCTCCTGATCAACCGCGGCAATCTGTTGCTGGAGCGCGATTTTGGCGGCTTCGACATCCTGGTCTACCGCATTGATCTGCTGCTGCAACTCATCCCGCGCCACCGTCACCGACTCGTTGACCGACTGGATTGATGAATTGACCTCGGCAATCTGCTCGTTGAGCTCGTTGCGCACCTCACCAACGCGTTCATTAACCGAGCCGGGTCCATTCATGTCGACCAGGTCGATGCGTTCGGTCAGCTCCTTGCCCAACTCGCTCTCGGTGATCCTGCCCGCAATGACTTCCAGCATCTGGGTTGGATCACTGGATGTTGCAGCGGGCACAAATAGGAAATCACTCTTCCCGTACGCATTCGCCGACCGCACGTAGTAGAAGTACTCCTTGGCGAATGCCAGTCCAGTGTGGGTGAAGGTCAACCCTTGCCCCAAGTACACGGCGTCCGCGATCGGTGCCAAAGGGTTGGTGGTATAGAAGTATTCATAGGTACCGCCATTAAGGCTGCTCTGCCGGTTGGCTGGCACCAGCGTGATGGTGTCCACCGACGCGTAGAAGGCGCAGCTCTCGGGCACCGGCGGACCACCCACGTTGACATTGATGGTCGCCTCGCCCGAACGTGTGCCAGGGCCAAAGGCAATGACGCTCATGGTGTAGACACCCGACGTCAGGCCATTGATGTTGCAGCTGGCGGCTTCACCGCCGACCTTAAGGGACTGCACGACCTCAGTGCCCTTGCGGATCGTCACGGTGTAGCTCAGCACCGTCTGCAGCGGTGGCGTCCAGCTGAGTACGCCCTGAATGACCTCGGCCACGCCGCTCGGCGCCCAGGCCAAACCGGTGACAGCGGCCAGGCCGCCGACCGGCAGGTTGATAAACCCCAGCGGGTCGTAGGGCTGGCCCACAGCATCATCAAAGATGGCTTGCTCATACGGCTTGAGGGTCACCTTGCATGCATCAGCCGCCCCCATGGTCCATTCGGTGACCATGAACTCGCCAAGAATGTTCAGCGATGGCAGATCGACTTTGACTGCGCGCCCCGGACGGCAGTTGTAACCATTGAAGTTCAGCGGCACGGAGAGGGAGCCACCCGAGCGACGGCGGCGAAGGCTGATGTTTGCAAGCCGCTGCGCCAGGTAAGCATCTGTCACATAGGCAAACGACTGCGACTCAGCGAGCTCACCACCGTCTTTGGTGATCCAGTCCTGTATCGCGACCTCCGGGTAGTCGGTCTCTGCCCAGGCTTGGGCCGGGTCAACAAAAGTCCCGCGCATGGTGTTAATGGCATCGCTGTTGCTGACCTCGGTCGTACCCTCGACGGTACCGATCACCATGTCTTCGTTCACGGTGAAGTCGGCCGGCCCGTAGTAGGCGCCAACTTGGAGTGACCACCGGCCACCTACCCTGATCAGCGTCCCGGCACATGCCGACAGCAGGTTGTCCAGGACGGTGTTTCGCTTCTCATCGGCGCCAATGACCGCGCCAGCGAAGTAGCGAGGCGAAATTTTACCATCCGGGCCAAACACGGGCTCATCACAGACGTTGGCAGAGCTGGCGAAAGAATCGAATATGATTTCGTCGTCAGGAATCGCACAACGGTTGCGCAGATACCATAGGATCAGCAGCGCGGTGTTGGCCGAATAGCCCACTGCCCCGTTGTGTGGGTCATACACGTCGCTGCGCCCGCTCACCACGAAGCGCACATCAGGAATACCGGACGGGAACTTCTCTGCGTCATATTTGAACGACAGACGCACAAACGAAAGCCCGCGGCCGATCTGCTCCTGGCGCCAGTCTGGGCATTTGCTCAGCAGGAAAGCATTTACCTGGGCCGGATTGATGATGACTTCGGAGGTGGCATTCTCGCCCAGATCGGACAGCGGCCGCTCGTCCACGTAGATTTCGTCGACGCCTGCGATGGCGCCTTCGGAGAGGACGTAGACGATATGCAGCCACTCCCCACCGGTCTGGTCACCTGGTTCTTCCTGAACCCAAGCAAGCACACCGCCCGTGCTGGCCCGGCCGAGAATGAAGCGCACCGGTGCCTTGGACGAGCGTACGGTCTGGGAGCTGGGCTCAGAGCTGCTGGCACCTGAAGTCTTAGCAGCGCCGGTTAGGCCTGCAAAGATGCCCTGTACACCACCGAACACATCCTTGAACGCGCCCACTGGGTCGTAGAGCGCCTTGATGGGCGCAGTGACCAGCTTCACGACTGATTTGATTGAGCTTCCCACTATTCAACTCTCCAGGCCAACAACGGCTCACAGTCCACGGCAGCAGCACCGGCTTCAGTGGCCGCCCAATAGCGACCACTCCACAGAACCGCCACGCACTTCCCCGACTCGTTCTCGAAACTGACGATGTCGCCGCGCTGGGCGAATCGCACATCGACCCTTTCGAAGTAAGTGTCGAGCACTGCCTCGACTGAGCCATGCGTCGAAGCAATCACGCGCTTGGCGCCAATCTCGGTGGTGTACCGCCCCCGGTATTCCTGAGCCGGATCGACACCGCAAATCGCGGCCGCGCAGTCCGCGACAAACAGGCAGCAGTCAAATTCGCCCCACAAAAAAGGCCGCTCGATGGCGGCCTGGATGGTGTCGTGTAGCCTCGTGGGCCAGTCTCGATAGCGCATGACAGTTACTCGTAGGTGAAGGACGGTGCATCTTTCTTGGCACCCCAGAAAATCGGCCATTCGGCCATCTGCGCGACGGCGTAGAAAAAGCGGTCACCATCATGGCGTGCACGGTGGTTCTCATCGGTCCAGCGCTCTGTGCCAATCCGGTTCCACTCGGCCATCCGATCAATGATGGTGACCGTGATCGAGCTGTCGCCCGTCGAGCCGCCGTAGGAAAGCTTGGCGGCGTCCATTCGGCCACTGAAGAGAATGTCGGCGGCGTAGTTCCCGGCTTCGTCGTACACAACGAACATCAAGCGGGCGGACCGGCCTCGACACCCGGCAACCGATGTCTGGGAAAGGATGTAGCTGTCCAGGCCATTCAGCCTCAGATCGATCGAGAGGGAGGAGCCTGATTCAGCGCTTTCACTGGCTGCGCCCACCTCTCCAAAAGTGCCCACGCCGTCATAGGCGTAGCCGTTGATGATCAGTTGGCCGGTACCTGTGTGCGCCCTGACCATGCCGTCCGCGAAATCCAGCTCGCAAGCGAACACCGGCGTGAAGTTGCCGGCAGCAATGATGCTCAGCACTGACGGGGAAAATGGGAAAACGGCAGCCATTAGAAGGCCTCCCGACATTCGATGGAAAGTTCGGACACCACCGGCCGGACCGACAACGTGTAGCTGTCCTCGGTGAGTCGCATGATCGAGTACGGATTTTGATACTCAACAGCAGCGCCAGCAGGCACAGCCGAGCGCAGTCGCCGATTGAGTGGCAACACGGCCGTGCCGCCAGCGGTGGCAACCACATCCTCGACCACCTCATGCATCACCCCGGCGACGGTAATGAAATCCCCCTGGCTAAATACCCGTCGACCACCCTCCAAGCCGGTCAGCGTGATAGTGGACGCCATAGCAGCCCCAGTCTGTACGACCGGTGCCCCGACGTTATCGGTACGCCGGCGTGTAAACGCGGGCAATTTGAACGTGCCGAAGCGCCCCTGCAGGCGCCCCAAGAACGCGGTCACTACCCGCTCACGATCTCGTGTCAACTGGGGTAGCGACAATGAGCACTTCCAGTAAGACCCGGGATATCCCACGATTTGCTGGCTGTTGTTCAGTGAGGAGGTAAAATCGCGGTTGTTGTAGACCATGCCCCAGCTCATCTGCGCCGGGCACACCTCGGCGGGCCATTCGATCGCCATATTCACACCTTAAATTTTCTTGCGAATGGTCTGCATGATCTGGCCATTCCGATTAACGTCCTGGAGGATCGCGGTCATGGTCTGTCGCATACCTTGCTGAACCATGGCTACCGTCTGGGCGCTCACATCGCTACCAATGTTGAAGACCTGCTGAATGTTGGCGCTGCCACCGCCATCCGCCGAGCTGGAGGCAACTTGTGGCGGTAAGTCCCAGCTATCACCAGCAGAGCGCAGATCACCCATCGGCGTGGCCTTACCTTTACGTAGGGCCTCCACTGCAGACACCCCAACAAATCGCTTGATGTCGGCTTGGCTCCAAACAACCTCACCCTTGTGAACGACACCGGCCGGCTCATTGACTCCTCCTGCACCGGTGTACCCTCCCCCCGAAAAACCTTTAATCAGTGCAAAGGCCGCCAGCAACGCAGTACCGCCGACAATCGCGGCCGCACCGAACGAACCGACAGAAGCAACCAATGCCGCAGGAAGCCAAGCCGCCATGGTGGTGCCTGCCGCCGCTACCTGGGCCGATGCGACAGTAGCGGTTGCAGTGAGCGAAGAAGCTGTAGACGCCGCGTCAGTGGCCAGCTTTGCAGTGGTTTTAGTGGCCTCGCCGGCCACGGTAGCTGTGGTTTCGGCTGTAATACCTGCCATTTTCAACGCCTGCACTACAATCCACTTCGCAGCAATGTCGGTCAGCGCGCCAAGAACAGAATTGGCCATGGTTGCCGCCAGGTTGCCAAAGGCATCCCCGACGCTCTCCGTGCCCTTGATGATTCCTTGAAGACTGTCCGATATCGACGACGTGGCATCACCTAGTATCGACTCAGTGGCTGCCCCGGCCTGCTCGCTGAAGTCGGCGGCGATATCAACGTAGTTCTGCCATGCATCCGAAACACCTGCGAGCCAGTCGCCCTGCATCTCGTCCTGTTGCTCGTAGAAGTTGCGCTGATGCTCAAGCCGAAGCTTCAGGGCCTTATCGAGTGCGCCGGTCTCTTTCTGGTAGTTCACTTCCGCATCAGGGTCTTCTGCAAGAAGCGCCTCTTTGTACTCCTTGTACATTTCTCGGCGCTGCTTGTTGTAGTCCTGCTCGATGGCGAGCAACGCCCGGAACCGCTCCCGCGACTTGTCGCCCTGGCCAGCACCAGCAAGCTCCATGTCCAGACCTTCCTTGGCAGTTCGGTTGTCCTCATCGAGGTTGACCTGCAAGGCAGCGAGCTTCTTGGCATCCTGGTCGGCCTTGAGTAGCGCTTTCTTGGCGTCCAACTCAGTCGCCAGCCCCTCAAGCCTATTACCTTGCGCCTCCGAAAGCCCCTTGAGCTTTCCTTGCTCAAGCTCAAAGGCGAGCTTGTCGACCTCAGTGGCATTCTTGCGCTTGTCGGTCGAGGTGTTGATCAGGGCAATCTGGCGCTTGTAGCCTTCCTCGGCCGTGTCGAACTGGCTTTGGAGTTTCTTGGCGGCGGTTTCAGCTGCTTTGGCGGCTTGCTGTTGCGCGGGAGTGAGGGCAGTGAACGTGCCGTCCTGACCCTTTTGCATCTTCTCCCACAGATCAGCTAGTTCTTTAATTTGGTTGGTAGCCCCAGTGGGCTTCTCATTAAACGAGTCCATGAGGTTGCCATAGCCAATGGCAAGCCCGTCCATCTTAGCCGTTGCGCCACTGAGCGTCTTACCCATGGCATCAACGTTCTTGAAGGCGTTATAGATCCTGACCGGCGGCAAGAATCGCTCGTACCACTTGGCGTCCTCTCCGCCGACCATGGCGTTATCAAGATCGGAAAGGGTCTTCAGCCCAATACTCAATAGATGGATTCCCGCCACAGTTCCCACGGCAAACTTACCTAATGCGCGAAGGCTCGCTGCCAAATCGTCAGATACCTGCTTGGCTAAAACTCCATTTATGGTCGTATCACTAAGCCTGGTAGCAAAATTAGCAAGCGTCGGTAGCATCGCGCTTGTTATCTGATTTCCAAGCCCGCTAATAGATTGCTCAACCAACCAGTTGGCGGATTTTAACTCCTGAGCTGCGCGGATCGTCTTATCATCCATGATCGCGCCAGCCGCCTCAGCGGCATCACCAAAGCGCTTGAATCCTTCTGCGTTATTCCGCAAGAGAGGCAAGAGCACAGTAGCATCGTTGGCGATAGCCTCCATGTAGAACGTCATATCTGACTGACTGACCTTCGCCTTCTCCAGGCTGGACACGTAAAGCCCTAGAGCTTGGCTTCCGCTGAGGTTACGGAACTGATCGGCAGTGACGCCCACTTTGGGGGCTATCTGATCGAAGAAGTCCTTCATCGCGCCGCCGCCGGTGTTCAGAAAATCACCGACCTTGTCATTCACATCTTTCAGGATGTCCGCGAGTTTATCTTGCTCTACACCAACGGTCTTTGCTCCAGTCGCTAACTTTTGAAAGTCGGCAGTGCTCACGTTTGCTACCGAGGCTAGCTTGGCTACCTCTGTGGCTGAATTTATAGCTGACACCGTCATTGCGGTGATTGCAGTGATTCCGGTCGCCAGTCCGGCACCAATGGCTGTACCTACGGCCTTGGCACTTTTCTCTACCTGCTTTCTCCACTTCTCCGAGCTGCGTTCGGCTTTATCCATGCCTGCGATGAATCCGCCTACACGGGCAATAACATCAAGAGTCAAAGTACCGAGAGATCTTGACGCCATTATATTCTCCAGAAATTAAAAACCCGCCATCAGGCGGGTTTTGCTTCACTTTAGTATTCGAGACTTCTCTCTATCAAACTCTTCTGAGGTTAAAGCCCCACTGCTTCGCAGCGCTGAGATTCTTTCTAGCTCTTCGTACCTGGAAACTTTGCCCGGCGCATCACTCTGGGCAAGCGGGAGTGGCTTGCTTATGAATGCCCATACCAGACAGATAACCCATACAACTCCAGTCCATCCCAAGAGTAGATTCAACATGAAAATCGCAGTGTAATTCTCATGATGCCGATGAAAGGCAATCATCATGGGGATAAAGTACAAAACAAACGATACAGCCAGAATCAAGATGTAAGTGCCGGTAATAAATTCCATGGCCAGTCCCTTGGGAGAAAGCTGCCAATCTACCACCCTGCCGCCGAATAACGAAAAAAGCTACGTCCAGGAAGCTATCGCTTCCTGCAGAGAAATCGACCTGTCATCCTGGTCATGCGGCGTGAAGTCCTGGATTGTGTAGGGCTCTGGCCGCGTTTTCGGATCTCGCGTCCGGTTGGCCAACATCGTGGCCACCATGGCTACCGAGCGCTCAACCCGCATACCAAGATGCAGAGAGCCGCGGCGTTGCCTGAACTTCACCCAAGACCTGAATTCGCGGAGGCTCAGGTTTTCTTGCGCCTGCGCGATGGTGCAGCCGCCGATGCCGCAGAGGACGAGTTCGTGCCAGATTTCATCAAGCTCGTCGAGTTCGGCGTCTTTCCCAGATCGTTCACCTCATGGATCGCGCAAAGCAGTGCGACCGTTAAGGCGCCGTCGAGAGAGCCGAGGCGCTTGGTGCTTTCCGGGTCCGCTTCCAGCTCGACCGGATCAAGTGGGCCATGAGTGATGTCCATCGGGCTGCTGAACACGGGGTTCCCATGTTCATCGCAGATCGATGCGGCGATCTTTCCGGCAATGCTGTCCGTCTTGCCGCCGAACGCGAGTACATCACTGACCGCAGTCTGGTAACCCAGCGGGCGCACGAACACTGTAGCGGTGAGGTCAGTATCGTTCTGACGCCACTTGATCTCCTTTTCAACTGGGCGCCCAGTGAACGAACCGGCGCCCTTGAGCGCTTCAAGTGTCAGTTTCATGGATTCTCCTTGACTACCCAGTTGAGTTTGCCCGAACGCTGAATGGTGGCAGCGGTGCTCACCGAGGCGTTGCTGGCGAAGTCGAACGGGAAGTCCGCGACGTAGCCGGCGAACAAGCACCAAGTGCGAGTTTTCGGCAGTACGAAGTCATCCCCGTCAGCATCGGCGGTGGGCGCAATTCCCTTGCCGTCAGACCAACCGAGAGCCCACAGGATATCCTCGTCGCTATCGTCCTGGGACAGCTGGAACATGCGCACATGGCTGGCATTGCGCGGGTCAGCCAGGATGGTGGCAGTGGCCTGGCCAGGCGTACGCAGGCCCTTTTTGTACTTGCGATCGGTGTCGGACAGGCAGGTGTCATCGATCTGGTCGGCAGGGGCGCCGCCGGGGTTGAAGGCTGTGAGGCACTCCACTTCCATCACGGTCTTGGGGCCAGATCCGCCATTGGCAGGCGGCAGCAGCGCGTAGAGCTGGGCGCCCTGAGCGTTCATCGACATGGTTTTTCTCCAGTCAGGAATGAAAAAGCCCGCACTGGGCGGGCATCGGGTCTATCTAAATTTCAACGGGAAACCCACCAGTCAACGTCGAAACTGGCGCGGTAACTGGTCGTCTCGGTATCGCGCCCCTCGGCGCCCCAGCGGGTGATGTAGGCCTCCAGCTCAATGGCGTCACGGATCGAGTCACGGACCTTTCGCGCGATGTCACCGGTGGTCGCGTACACGTCGACCTGCAGCGTGACGCTGTCGGCATCCGGGCGGCCCGCCAGGTAGTTCTCAGGGTTGCCGCTGACGATCTGCCAGACGGCATAGGGCTTCGTCACACCCTGTGGCGCCTCACCAAACGAATAGAGCCGCATATCAGTGCCGGTGCCGAGCAGTGCCGTGACGGCAGAGCTCTGCAAGCAGGCCTGCGCAATCGGTGGTGTCATCGGGAAGCTGCCTTCTTCGCTGCGCGCTTGATAGCGCGGTCAATGGATTTTTCGTACTCGGTTACGAAGGTGTTGGTCACCTCGCTGATGCTGTTGGCCAGAGCCGGACGCATGAACGGGGCAGCGGCCATCTTCTCGGTACCGAACTCGAACAGGCGCCAGTGCGGCGTCGGGGCGTTCTGGCTGAGATCACCGCCATCCTTGAGCACGGCGCCGTGTAGCACACCTATCCGGAAGCCGAGGTCACCGGTCTGCTTAAAGAGGCGGCCATTCCAGCGCAACGCGATGTTGTCCGATATCGACCGGCCGGTCGCCTTGTCGTCAATCCGCTCGGCTCCCTCCTTGGCCTTTTGCACCACCACCTGGGCCGCCTTGCGTAGCGCAGCCCGGCCACCCTTGCGCCGAACGTCGTAGCTGACCGACTCCAGCTTCCCCAGCAGGGTATCCAAGCCGGTGATGCTGAACTCGACACCATCAGCCATCCTTCACCCCCTTATCGACCAAGATCGTCAGGTAGTCGAGACCAGACTTAGCGTCGGCTAGTGGCGGGCCAACGATGCTATACACCTCACCCCGGTAAAGGATGCGCATGGTGGGTAGGACGCCAGGCCGGTATCGGATAACCATCCGACTCGTGGCCTGTGCCTGGCCGGCCTGGGCGGCAACGAAGTCCCTGGCCGACAGGTCTTCGACTCTGGCTGGGCACTTCTCCCAGCGAGCGACCCATTCTGGCTCCCCAAACTCCAGGGTCACTGGGTCACGCACCGCTTTCAGCTCCTGAATGTCGATGCGGTGCCGGAGCTTGCCGGCCTGCATCACACACCCATCCGGATGCGGTACGGCATCAGCAGGTGCTGGGACGCGAGTGGCAGTTCTGTGGCGGTGGTCCCTGTGACCACCTCCTCGCGGTTGGCGAACAGGTGGCCCAGCTTGAGCAGGCAGGCTGCTTGAATCGCCGGGTTGAGCACCATGCCGTAGGCGATGGCGTCTGCCTGGTCGTATGCGTCGGCCAGCGCCTGGCGGGCGTGTTCGAGCAGGCGACAGCGCAGGGTGTGATCCTGCTCGGCCTCGGCGGCGGCGACCGCCTCAGCATTCGCCTCCTTGGCTTGCCGCATGGCCGCCTGAACGCCGGCGCGAGCTTCATCGAGCGCCACCTGGTCTAGGTAGAAGCGGCGGTTGAGGAACCCCATCGCCGCATCTTCCGCTGCACCAAGCTGCGCCTCGACCAGCACCTGATCTTCCGGCTCGGCCAGCAGGTGATGCATGGCCAGATCGATGGCGATCACGGGCATGGGTTACTCCTCGGCCTGCGCCGGCTCACCACCGGCGATCAGTCGCTCAGCTTCCGCATTGGCTTCTTCCTGGTTACCGGAGAACTCGCCAACCTGGTTGCCTTCAGCGTCCACCACGATGTACTTGCCAGCGCCCTTGTGCTTAGCCTTGAAGGCGGCGACTGGCGGAGAAATCGGCAAGGCTACCGCCCCCAGGCTGCTGGTGGTCAGCACGCCCGCGCCAGCTGCATCTTCCTGCGAAATGGTCACCACCACCTCGCTTTCCGAGTCGTCCAGCTCTGCATAGCCCTTCTGGATCAACTGGCGTCCGTGCTGCTCGATGGTTTCGAAGGCCGTGCCCTCCACCAGTGTTTGGCCACCCAGGTACAGAGGTTTCAGGGTTTTGAGCTTCATGAATGCCTCCAGGGGCCGCATCTTGTGCGGCCCTCACATTGGGTTACGGAGTGACCGGGGCGGCGAATTCACCGAAGATGAACGCTTCCGGACGCTTGACCGCCAGCGCAGCGCGCTCTTCACAGCGGATCGAGATCAGGTTCTTCTCGAAGTCGTCGGCGTTTTCGGTCGAGATCACCACGTTGGCGTCTTCACGATCGAACAGCTGAGCGCCAGTTTGGAATGCACCGGTCAGGAACTTGCCCAGGAAAGCAGCGACCTCGGTGGCCACCACCGGCAGCCCCCACAGCACAGGACCAGCCAGGCCCAGCGGGTTGGCGAGGATGTAGCGACCCAGCGTGTCCTTGGTCAGCTCGATCTTGGCCCAGTCCATGAAGTGCAGGACATGACCGGAAGCCGGCAAGCGCGCCAGCTGGGCCTGCAACATCGCCAGGCGGAGATCATCGATGCCCGACCGTTTCTCCACTTCGAATGCCGGGACGTATTTCGAGGCCTGAGGGACGATGCCGTGCAGGTGAACGCCAGTGCCGTCACCAAACAGGATCTCCTGCTCCTCGACGTACTTGAGGCCGTATCGCATTTCGACATCGATGGTCGAACCCAACTGGGCGAAATCGTCCAAGATCTGTTTGGAGGCCTTGAACATGTGGGCGATGGTCGAAACTGCAGTGAGTTTCGACGCGAATTCGATGTTGGAGTAGGGCTTGGCGGTGCCCTCGGCCACGACTTTGGCGGCGTTGGTGAAGCCGGTCTGCTGTACCCAGAAGATCGCCGGGGCAGTGGTTCGGCCCGGGGCGATCAGGTCACGGATGAACAGCCGCTGCTTCGGCGCGGTGTCGATACCGGGCAGGCGCTGAGGCTCGACGATGCCGGCCGGAACATCACTGGACAGCAGGGCTGCACTGACTGGAATGTTGACGCGCTTGCCACCCTCGATGCTGGCCGCGAACTGCTTCAGCGCTTCGCTTTTGATCACCACGCCGCCAAGGCTGTCTTGGGCTTGCGGGGTGCCTGGCGAAGGCAGGCGTGCGAACTCCTGTTCGAGCTCGCCCAGCTGGGCTTTCAGCTGCTTCTCGGCCTCGGTCAGGCTGTTGAACTTGGTGGCCATCTCATCGACGGCGGCTTTGGTTTCTTCGGACAGGCTGCCGGCCTTCTTGGCCTCGGCCAGGGCGTTTTCGGCCTGTTTACTGAAATCGCTGGTCGCCTGTTTGAGCTCGGCGGAAACCTGCTTGAGCAGGTCAGCGGTATTGTCTGCCATGGGATTGTCTCCGGTTATTTGAGGGCTGCTGCCGAGAACCGCGACATGGCGGTCTGTAGTTCGGCAAAGTGGGTGGCCAGATCGGCCGGGGGTTCGGCAGCGCTGCGCGTACCGGAGGGGGCAGCGCCTGGCGTACCACCCTTGAGTTCTTGAATGAGGGACCGCCGCTCGGAGCGGGGCATCCCCTGCTTGGCCAGGATCGCGTCCAATCGGCGAGCTGCGACCTGGTGCGGCGCCTTGGCCTGTGGGTCTTCCTGCGCGGCGTCCGATGGGAGAAGGCCGTCAGCGAAGCCCGCTTCTACGGCCCCGCTCCCGCCCATCCACGTCTCGACATCCATGAGGGCGCGCATCGCGGAGACCTCATCGCCGGTTCTGACCGAGTAAATGTCGGCTAGGGTCGCGTCGATCTGGTCGAGGAAGTCGGCGACCTCGGTGAAGTCGTTTCGATCGCCGGCGGCGATGGTCCAGGCGTTGTGGATCATCATGAAGCCGGCGCGGGCGATCTGGATCTCATCGCCTGCCATGGCGATGAACGATGCAGCCGATGCAGCCAGGCCAAGCACCTGGACGGTTACCTTGCCCTTGTGCTCGCGCAGCAGGTTGTAGATCGCCAAGCCTTCGAAAACATCGCCGCCTGGGCTGTTGATCTTCACGGTGATGTCTTTGTCGCCGATGCTGCGAAGTGCGGCACTGACGCGCTTGGCGGTAACGCCCTCACCCGTCCACCAGTCCATGCCGATCGGGTCGTACATGGTGATGGTGGTGGAGTCGTCACCAGCTGCCGCCTTGATCGCTGGATTCCAGCGCTCCATGGCCTTTGGCAGTAGATCGGATTCGACGCGCGCGTGCGGCCGCACCGCCGGCGCTGCCGGTAGTGTCTTGAGAGTCATGGGTTACTCCAGGTCAGGCCGCTTTGAGCAGCGGCATCGATATCAGCGCGTGGGCCATCATTGGGCCGTCCGGGTTTCCGGCTTCCAGAGCCTGGGTCGCCAGCTCTACCGCCTTGTTGATGGCATCCCGGTCATCGTTGTTGCGCGCCGAGACCAGTCGAAGCATGAATGCCGAGGCCGCCGGCGATACGCCTGCGCTGGGCTTCCCGAGTTGATCCAGAGGCACCAACGCAGACTGGACCGTGTAGGTGTCACCGCCCGGGATTGGCGGCAGGTTCTCAAGCCGCCGCACCTCGTTGCGAGACATCCAGCCATTTTGCAGAGCCGTGTTGTACCAGGCCCCGCGGCCGGCGCTGTCCGCGCGCAGCAGACCTTCCACCGCGAACTCGGCGAAGTAGTCGTCGGCATCGGCGTCGCCGATCAGGCAACGAGTGATTTCCTGCTCGATGTTGACCAGTAGCGGCCGCAGGCTGTTGGTGAGGAAGTGAAGGTTTTGCGCCTCAACCGAAGCAGCCCAGCTGGACTGCTTGTCCATGTGACCGACCATGAAGGGCGGCACACGGAACCAACGGCACATTTCCTCGATCCCGAAAGACCTGGACTCCAGCATCTGGGCGGCCTCAGGGTTCATCGTGATGCCCTGGTACTTGAAGCCTGCCTCCGCCACCATGATCTTGCCGGCGTTCTTCGACCCCATGAACGCCTGCATGCTGGCCCGAAGCTGCTCGCGCTGCTGCGGTGTGATCTTGGCGTCGCTGCTCAGGATGCCGGACGCCTGCATGCCCTGTGCGAACACCTTCGCCGCGGCCTCCTCGATCGCCATCGCCGAGCCGAAGATCTCGCGCCCGGTGGTTACCGGAAGCATCCCGCACACCCCGTCCAGGCCAAAGCCGCGGATGTGCATCAGGTTCTTCTCGGGAATGTCGCGATCCACGCCATTCTCGTTGTAGGTGTACTTTAGGCGCCCGTTGTCCTGCCGCTTCACCCTCATGGACTGGGGCAGAAGCGGCACCAGGGCGATGATCCGGCTGCCGATCATCTTCTTCTCGACGAACGCATTGCCTCGAAGGCAGATGCTCGCCACCACCAGCAGCATGAAGCGCTGCGGGGTCATCTCGGCGTTCGGGATGCGGCAAAGCACGCGGAACAGCGGATGGTCTTTGGCGACCTCGCGTGATCCGTCGGGAAGGCGCCGAAAAAGCTTGAGCGGCAGCGTAGAGACGGACTCGGACAGCAGCCTTACGCATGCCCATACCGTGGACAACTGCATGGCCTTGTCTACCGATACGTGCTTTCCAGATGCAGAGCTGCCGAACCATTCTTGCCAAAATGCGCCGTCCTTCAGGCCTATCGGCACCCCGAGCCAGTTTTGCAGCGCAGCCTTCACCCGGCCCGGTTTCTTGTCGGCCATCAGATTCCTACCATGATCGGGTTGTCAAAGAAGCCCTGGAGATCACCAGAGCCTTCCGGGTTCAGCGCCATCAGCGAAACAGCATCGAATGTCGACATCAGCGGATCGATCTTTGCCGAGCCGCTGGCCTGCTTGGTAATCGTGATGGCATTGCCTTGCGGAACGACACGGGCATTACCGACACACCAGTTCATCAGCGCGCTGCCGCAGTGGACCAGTTCGCCCCCAGCCACTTTGCGCTCGGTCGTCTTGATCGCGCCGTTGAGCTTCCAGCCCTGCGAGATGGCCACGATCTGTTCCATGGTGATCCCGCGCTCTCGGGTGGTGAGCTCGTCGACGATGTCGCCGATACCGGCCGAGTCCACACCGATTGCCAGCTTCTCCGGCAGCAGGCCGCGATCCCTGATATCACAGATGATGTCGGCTACCTGCTGGACATCATCACCTGGTCGATCAACGACGGTCAGATCGCCCGCCTTCTCGAAATCCCTCAGCACACTGGCGATATCCATACGCCGCTCGAACACAATGTTGTGCGCCCAGGCGTGAGCCCAATGGAGCCATCGGCGAGTCAAGGGCTCGCGGCCCAGCACTGTCAGGCCGAGCAAGTCGTCAAGACCACCACCGTCGATACCAACCGTAACCACTTCGGAGCGCTGCAGCAGGCTCTCCAGGGTCATGACAGCCTCAGCAGCCGATTCCCAGTGGTCAGCGCCTGCCCAACGGTCTGACCGCAGGTCCAGGCCGATCTCGACGTTGAGGTGCTTCGCTAAGAAGCCGCGTATGGCCCCCTCGCCCTCTGCCTGCGCCTCCTGATACTTCTGCTCGATCACTTCCTGATCGACAGAAAGACCCCAGTTGGGATTGGTCACATGGGCGTTTGCCAGGTCGCGGTGCTCGTTCCGCTCAATCATCTCTTTCGGGAACTCGTAGATCACGGGCAGGAAGCGCCGGTCCTCGATCTCCCCGTCACGCACTTTGCGCGCATAGTCCAGCTTGGCCTTGAAGGCGCCGGCCGGCGGCTCGTCGGACTGAGTGGTGCAGTAGAAAACAAACCCCTCTGGGCGTGACGCCAGGCCGCCGGTGGCCTCGACCAACATCTTCGCCGACTTGGCCTGCTTGCCGAACTCCCAGAGTTCGTCAATGAACACACCAGTCGCTTTCTTGCCAGTGACAGTGGCCGAGTCGGCCGCCACCACCTTCAGGTTTGCCTTGTTCAGGTTGTCGGTGACGATCCGGTTGTATTCCTGCACGTGGAACCTGGCCTGCAGGTCCTCGTCCGCATCGATCATGTCCCGGATCGGCTTGAACGCGTTGTCAGCCGCTTCCTTCGTCGGCGCCAGGATCAGGAACTCGCCAGAGGGCCGGGTGTTCAAGATCAGGGCCGTGAGCATGATGCCCGCGGCGATCGTCGACTTGCCGTTCTTCTTGCTCACCATCAGGAAGTAGTTGGTGATCAGCCTGCGGCCGGCGTCGGCGTCATAAGCGCCGAAGAGCGCGGCCACAACATCAAGCACCCAGCTGCGACAGGTATCCCCCATCAGGGGGCTACCGTCGGCATCAACCATTCGAAGGTTGCAAAACACGTCGAGAGCATCTTCTGCCTGCTCGGGGAAGATGGGCTCCACCGGCACGAGTGCCTGGCCACGAACGATCCTGCTCTCCCAGTCGGGGCACGCGGTAGTCCATTTCTTCATTTGACGGCCTTCAAGTGGCGTTCGCGCAGCCCGAAGCGGTTGCCGCTGGCCCCCACCTTCGCCGCTTCTTCGAGCTTCTGTTCCTTTTTGCCCATGCCGGACTTCTTGCCGTGAAAGTACGGGAGCGCCGACTGGGCGGCGTTGCGCCGATCAAAGATCTTGGCCTGGGGATCGTTCATCAGCGCCAGTAACCAAACGAGCGGATCGTCGGTGTTGGGCAGGTCGACCAGGTCGCCCGACTCGTCACCCGGCGGGCCGTACTCGGCGGCCTCGCGCTCTGGCGCCGGCTTAACATTTCGGGGCGCCTTTAACTTTTCCAGAGCGGCAACAACGTCAGGGTCTTTGGCGAGCCGAGAACCTGCCGCCGAAGCGCTGCCCGCCGCGTAACCTGCGGCTTCCGCCGCTTCGCGATTCGAGGCACCAGCAGCCTTAGACTCGACAAAACGGCGCTTTTTCGATGTTAACGCCATTAACAAAAACCTCTGAAACAGGAAAAAATTTCACGCGTGCGGGGGCAGGTGGTCTGGAAGCGAAAAGCCATGAACTCTCCACCCACCCCTCCCCTAGAATCGGGGAAGTGACGTGCTACAACCAGATGAAGCACGCCATTGACGTGCATCAACCGATCTGGCCGGCGGCCTCCTCGGCTGCCTTCACCACATCGTGACAATGCCGGCACAGGGTCTGCCAGTTGCTTCGGCTCCAGAACAGCTTCATGTCGCCCCTGTGCGGGACGATGTGGTCGACGACAGTACCTGCGGTCACCCGCCCCTCACGCTGGCAGTACACGCACAGCGGGTTGGCCTGGAGCCATTCGGCCCGCGCCACTTGCCACTTGTACCCATAGCCACGCTGTGCAGCTGTACCCTTCGCCGTTCGCCATGACTCCGGGTTGACCGTCGCCAGCCTTGATGGCTGCGCCTGCATCGGTGGCTTGAGGGACGTGAGCCTGGCCATCAGCGGCCACCGTGAACGGGCGTGCCATCCAGGTAGGCCAATGGCACGGCGTCAGGATCTACATCGTCACCGTCAGCCAGCGCTTCGATCAGCGCCAGGTTCTGGGTCGCGATCTGTTCGAGCAGGCTTGTCTGCTTCTGCTGCTGGTCCAGGATCTGCTGGAGTAAAGAGATTGCTTGCTCGTTCACGGGCCACCTTCATCCACTTGTTGATCCATTCGCGCCGGGCGGCGCATCCACTACAGGCCATTGCTCACCTCCTGTACCAGGTCAGCTGGTAGCACCGCGCATCGGCGGGTATCTCGGCGATGGGCCAGCGCAAGCAGCCCATGTACTTTCGCTCTGGCCGGGTGCGGCTCACACGCAGCGTCTGCACCAAATAGGCAGATCCGGCAGCAGTGGTTATGAAATCACTGACTGCAATGCCGTCGGCACCGTCGACATACAGCCTGCATGGTGTATAGGGTTGCTTGGCCATGTTCGATAAGCTCTCTCGCGCAATGAAATCGGCGCATCCGCGGGGACGTCGGAACGACCTTCCGCCCGGATGGTCGTAGCGGAAAGATCTGGAGAAACCGTGATGAAAGAAATCGAAGAGCTTATAGACAGGTGCGTTTTGTTAACCGAGAAGCTTGAAGGCCTACTGGAGGAGCATCCCGTGGCGTCCGGATCAGTTGTTTATCAAACTGCCGTTCGTGTCCTCACCATGCAGGTTAATCAGCTTCAGCAAGATGTAATTACCAAGGCAGCGCGCGGAGTCATCCACGAAAGGGATCAGCTTCAACCGGTCTTCGGTCGAGTGCTTCACTAATCTGGCGGAACGCATGATCAGCGTGCTCGCGCCACGAAACGGCGCATGTCTGATTTGTGGCGCGGCTACTGCGATACCCGGTTCAGCGCCTCATCAGCCTTGTCGGCTGCCTGGGTCGCAGTAGTGGCTGCCTTCGACGCCTTGGTCGCGGCGCTCTCGGCCTTTCTGGTCAGCTCGTCCAGACGCTTGTCACATTCAGCCATTGCGGCGTCGTAGGCCTTCCGGATCTCGTCGACCTGGTGCGACTGAGTGCTGGCCATCGACCAATAAGCAGACTGCCAACCCAGAACTGCACCGCCTGCAATGAGCACCACAGCGATGACCCACACCTCTGCCCGTCGCCACCAGCGTCGAGCGATGAATTCCAAAGCGCATTTGTCCATCAGGCTGTACCTCCAAGCTGTGCACGCAGCCTGGAGATCTCTGCGCTCTGCGTGGTCACCTTCTCAGTGAGCTGGCCCACCTGACACGTGAGCGCTTCAATCTTTCCTTCCATCCGTCCAACTGCTGCTGCCAACTCGTTGCGCTCCTTGGCGAACTGATCGGCGCGGGCCTCGGCCAGCTTTCGGGCCTCTCGCTCGGAATCGAGCAGTTCATTAAGCCGGCGGACAGTGCCGATATCGGCATTGTCCATAGCGCGATCAGCAGCGTCCTTGGACAGGAAGCGGCGCACCCATAGCAATGCGCCCGTGACAACGATGCCACTACCGCCCAGCCAGGTGGCTGTGCCTGGGCCCAGGTCGGTCGGGTCCATTTGCTTGCTCCGTACGTGAGAATTGTGCTCCGGCGTTAAACCGGCCGGATGCTTGCCCCCGGAATCCCTAGGGGTTAAAAGGAATGTTGGCCGATCTGGCTTCGCTAGAAGGAACTAGTAAATGCCCGTCAGTAACATCTATGTGGTCGCTTATCACCTCCATGGAGAAGCTCGCGAATTCATCGTCCGCGCCGAGAGGATGGATAACGCTGAGGCCTGGCACTGGGCTGCCTGCGAAGCCGGCGTTGGAGTCATCCCTAAGTTCACTGCTTCGGATATCAGAAAAGTCTCTCGGCCTGCTGCTGAGCGCTTCGGCATAACTGACGTCCAATGGCGGAGGTCCGGCAACCTATGAAATACCGCATCGACTACAACCTCAAAGGCCATACCAGATTCTGGATATGCGATTGGTCTAGCACGCCGAACGAAGACAATGTGCTGACCGCTCTCCTCCGTCTGCATGCCCCCGCTGACCCCTTGTCTGAGGCGCGCGCGCCGTGCCGCTTATCACATGATGATCTCCGCATTGCGGTCGCAGATTTGGGTATCTCGGATGTACGCATTGAGGGGGATGATTAGCTATGCCGGGGCACCCAGGCCGACGCTGGCAAGTACGCCGGTCACTGCGAGGGCGCCGGTACTTGGCTCGGCCATAGGTGGTGCTCCAGAAACAAAATGACCCGTCGAACTGGCGAGCCCTTGGATACGTGAAAAGATGGCCCCGTGCTATCGTCGAGTTTCCACACAAGACGTTTCACGGAGCGAAAAACGATGAAGGTAACCCTCAAGTGCGCCAAGTGCGGCAGTGACAAGTTCGAGGTTCCGGCTAGGCCGAACAACAACTCGAAGGTCACCTGCGGCAAGTGCGGCGCTGTCGAGACTTACGGAAAGCTCATGAAGGCTGTGGGTGACAAGGTCACGAAAGACCTGGAGCGGCAGCTCGGGAAACTGTTCAAGTGACTTGAGCGTTTCGCCCAGAGGGCGCAGGAAGTCAGCGGCGCCCTCAACCTCAACGTCGAGCTGTAGCTTTTCCATACAGCCTCCAGATACGAAAAAGCCCCGGCAGATACCGAGGCTTGGAATGGGTGCGGAGGGCCGGTGCTTACCCGGCTTGGTGGCCTGGATCGCTGGGTCACATACCCCAGACTCTCATCGCGTAGCCGATCAGGGAGCGCACGGCTTTGATCGAGGCCACTACCGACTTAGCCCAGCTGCCTGAGCGTGTCATCCGCATAAAAAAGCCCGCACAGGGCGGGCAAAGAGGGATCGTGCTTTTTTAAATCTGGTGGCTGTAGAACAGCGAGTACGACTCGATACCGTCGTTGGGCTGCTTAATGCCAGCGTTGGAGTAGTGAATCGCTCGGATGCCAACCTTCTGCGTCTCGCCGATCTTCAAGCCCGCACCGATGCGGTCTTCGAAGTTGAAGGCCGAACCAAAGTCCTGGTCACCTGCGGAGGTACCAGAGAAGACCGCCAGGCCGATGCCAGCCTCAACGAATGGCTTCACGTTACCGTTGCCGAACTCGTAAACGAAAACTGGCGCAAAGGACAGCGAGTGAGCCCCACCTGAAGCATCGCCTGCTTCCCAGTAGGTGTAGCCAGCATCCCAATAACCGGTGAGACGGCCAGTACTGGATTCAAACCAGCTTTTGTCCCAGTTAAAGCCAATGCCGACGCGCGCTGTAAGACCACCTTGGCCTGTCGCGCCAAGCGCTCCGGATAACTCAGCCGCCCCGGCGGACGCAGCGAAAAGGGAAAGCGCCACAACGGCGAGAACGTTTTTCATACTCACGGTCTTCCATATTATTGAGTAGCAACCTATCAGAATCATAGCGCTATCAAATCGTTCCCTCATACAAGAAAAATGCTTTTTCTGGAGGGCTACCTGAATCGAAGCCCCTCAAAAACACAAAACCCCGACACGATGGCCGGGGTTTGTCTGTGTCGCGTAACGTTGCAAGCTGGACACGCTGCTATGAAAACACGTGTTTATCCGCCCGCATAGAACTTTTTATGCAGCCTCTCGAAATTCTTCAAGGGCGCAGTCGATCCATGCAACGCCAGCCTTGATGATCTCCCGGGCCTTGCGCTCAGACATGCCCGCCTCCCGGCCGACCCTCATTGCCGGATGCTTGTAACCGTAGTAGGCCCACACGAAGTCACCCATTTGCTGGTTACGCTTCACCAACCTGGCCACGGCGCCGTCCACCACCAGGGCCAGATCGTCCGTTATCACATGCTGTCGTGCGCCGCCCACAGATGGGACGTTGTCCCGCATGAGCGCGTAGAGCGGCGACACATAGCGCGGCACTCCCATCTCACACATACGCCAGAACCCCCACTGCTCGAGCAAGTACTCGGTATCGCCCAGCGCCTTGTCCACGTAGGTTCGTTTCTTCATGCAGCCCTCCGGGGCGTTGGGTCGGTATCCAGGCCGAACAGCTCGCACAGGAGCTGGTGGGCCGCTTTGCTCTTCGCGCCGCCCTGGATGATCCAAGCCTTGGCATATTGCTCAAAGCCCTGCACGGCTCTCGATCCGTGCCAGTCAGCCACGATGTCCATCAGGGCGGCCGACCCCATGCGTCCATTGGGCTTGTCCAGCATCATGCGGTTGCCCTTCTTCAGGAACTCTCGCTCTACGGGGGTCAGATTCTTGCGCGGCATGACCGCGATAGCGTCACTCATGGCCAACTCCTGGGTTGAATTCTTGATCGTGCATCCTCCCTTGGGATGGATGCTGTGAGGTGCTGCAACCCGCGCCGGTAGTGGCGCCAACGGCTACAGGCCCGGTTTTCTGTCCCGGCAATGTCTCGGTGTGAATGGTGGCGAATCCCTGCCCGTCGAGGTGCTTGTGCCAGGCCTCCAGCGCTTGGCGTTTCAGCCCTTCGGCCGTGGTATGGATGTAGGTGGCGTCGAGGTCTTTCATGGCGTGGTTCAGCAGCAGCTCGCCCACCATGTAGTCCACCCCGAGGTCGGTCCATGCCGTGCGGGCCACCTTGCGCAGGTCGTGGCTCGACCACTCGCCCTTGGCCAGATCAGTGAACAAGGTGTTGGCCTTGCTCGGACTCAGCGGTGCCCCGTGGCTGCCCGGGAACAGCAGCAGGCCGGTGTAACCCTGGGCAGCCTGCAAGCGCTGGTACCGGCGCAGCAGTGCGCAGGCCTGGGTGGTCAGCGGCAGCGTGTGCTCGGCCTTGGTCTTGGTGTCCACAGCCGGGATGAACCAGCGCCCCGCCTCGAGGTTGACGTTGCGCCAGCGCGCCAGCCGGGTCTCACCCAGACGGGAGCCGTGGCACAGCATCATCAGGGCCAGCATGCAGCCCGCCGGCTCCACGTCGAAGCGCTCGGCCACCACAACCAGCAGGCCTGGCACGTCATCGCCACGCAGGCGCGCTGGCCGTGGCCTGATCCGCGTCCGCACGAAGTCGGTGAACTTCAGCGAGGCCATGGGGTTGGCTGGCAGCATGTCCAGGCGCAGGGCTTGGCGGAACGCCACCGACAGCACCCCATACACCGAACGCACGAAGGACAGTGCATAGCGCTCCTGCATCGGCCACATCAGGCGCTGGTCGATCGCCTGCTTGTTGGTCTCGGCCAGCGGCAGGTCACCCAGTCGCGGCACCAGGTGGCGATCAAGCGCCGACTTGGCGCTGGCCTTGCGCTTGGCCGACAGGCCCCGGTCACGGTTCATCCGGTCGCGGTACCAGGCCAGCACATCGCCCACCGTAGCCCAGTTGGTGGTCGTCGACTTGGCGTCGGCATCGGCAGCCCGGCGCGCCAGGATGGCCGGCAGCGTGGCCAGCATGGTCTTGGTGTTGATCCCCGGGTAATCGCCAGCCTTGCCCCAGCGCCCGCGCACCACGACGTGCCAAGCACCACGGGAGCGGTCCACGGTCGAGAACCGAAAGCGCAGTTCCCGGTGACGGGTATCGCGCAGCTGGAAGACTTCGCCGGCGGCGTGCCGGCGGATCTCCGCGTCACTGAGGGTCACGGTGAGGGTCTTGGTGTCACTCATGCCTCCCTCCTCGGCCACAGGTTCAGCCCTTTCTGATCGCCGGCGTCGTAGCAGGCACGGGCCTTGGCGTGGCGGTTATTCCAGCTCTCCACGGCAATCCGCATCACATCCACCACCTGCAGGTCATACAGATGCTCGAAGTTGCCCAGGGTCAGAGTGTCGATGTTCGGTCCTTGGGCGCCGCAGTCATGGCACCAGACGTGCGCCGAGATGATCGGGAACTCGTCGGCCGGGTCGAAGCGGTTATCCTGGGCAATCTCGGTACCGGCCTCGTCGCGGGCAGTGATGCACGGCGGGCCTTCGCAGAACGGACAGGGCACCATCTTGATTGGCTCGATCATTGGCCTCCCCCCTTGTAGCGCTGGGCATAGCTGCCGCGACCGGCCTCAACCTCGTCGTCGCTGGGCAGCGAGCCGGAGAAGTTGGCAAATCGCCCATACTGGCCTTCCTGCTGCACGATGCAGCTGCCCACACGCGCGTGACGGCACTTGGTCATCAGGATTTCGGTGAGGCCGTTCTGGCCCTCTTCCGTGTCCATGTCACGGTGCACCATCAGGATGCAGCTGGCGTCAGCCTCGATCTCGCCGGAGTCACGCAAGTCGCTGGACTGGGGCTTCTTGCCGGGGCGCTTGGTCGAGTCGCGGTTCAGCTGGGCCAGCTCAATAACCGGGATACCCATTTCCTTGGCCAGCTGGAGCAGGGCCTTGCTGATCTTGCCCACCTCCTCAGTGCGAGAACGGCCGCCGCGCTCAAGGCGAACCAGAGTCAGGTAATCGACAACGATCCCGGCCAGGCCATGCTCGCGCTGGCACTGCCGTGCTGTGGCGCGAATGGTGGCCGGGGTCTGCACTGGGTCGTCGCAGACAAAGAGAGGGGCATCCAGCGCCTGGGCCACCGCTCCGCCCATGCGCGCCCAATCGTCATCGCCCATCTTGGCGGGGTTATCCAGCTTATGCAGCGCAACCCCACCCAGCGAAGCGATGGCGCGAAGCCCCAGTTCTTCACCCGGCATTTCGATGGAGAACACCAACCACGGCTTCCGCACCTTGACGGCGTTGTGCTGGGCGATCTGCAGGGCCAGGGTGGTTTTGCCGCTACCCGGCAGCCCAGCGATCACGGTTACTTTCTTCGGGCGGATGCCCTGGACCAGCTCATCCAGATCTCCCAGGCCAGTGGCCGGCCAAGCCGGGGCATTGCCGTTCAGCTTGTCATCCACCATCTGGGCCGCGTCACCCATCCAAGCGTCCAGGCGCTTGTAGCCCTTGGTTTCGCCGTCGAGATCTCGAAGGTCAGCCATAGCCTGCTGGGCTGCAGCGATGACCTCGCCCGTGGGGACGCCAGCCTGCACCATCTCTTGTGCCCCGCCAGCCACGTCCAGAATGCGGCGGATCACGCCCCACTCCTTGACGTGCTTGGCGTAGGCCTTCCAGTTGGCCAGTGAAGGAACCTTGCTGGCCAGTTCAGCGGCATAGGCCATTACGTTGTCGCCACCCGGGAGCAGGCGCTGAACCGCACCCAAGGTCACCGGGTCGATGGGCATAGCTTGATCGCGGCACTCCAGCATGGCCTCGAACAAGGCCGCATTGTCGGCGTGGTAGAAGTCGGCCGAGGTCATCTGGCCAAGCATGTCCTCGACCAGGCCTGCGTCCTGCTGCAGCGAAGCATGAATGACCGCGCCAAGCACACCGTGCTCGGCCTCGTCGCTGTAGAGTGCCCTCATGCCGCCGCCCTCATCGACGACCAAGTGAAACCAACCTGCTGACCACCGTTCTGCCGCAAGCGGTCGAGGGCACGATCACCAATGTAGGACTTGAGGCCCTCGGCATTCAGGTTGCTGATCACCACGGTCGGCAGTACCGCCTGGTAACGGCGGTCGATGATGCTGTGCAGCAAGCCCAGCTCGTACTCGCTGCCCTTCTGGGCGCCGACCTCGTCGATCACCAGTAGATCCAGGCTGCCAAGGTGGACCGCTACATCGCGGTCGGTGTAGCCCGAGCCGGGCACCATCGAGGCGCGGGCGATACTCACGATGTCCCCGGCCGGGATGATCAGCGCACGGCATTGATCGGCCGCCACCGTGCGGACGATAGCGCTGGCCAGGTGAGTCTTACCGCAACCGACGTTGCCGGTCAGCAGCAGGGACCGGCCCGCCCGGAAGTTGGCCGGGAACTGCTCGGCATAAGCCTGGCACTTGGCCAGAGCCCTGTGCTGCGGCTCCGTCTCGGCGCGGTAGCTGTCGAAGGTGGCGCCAGCAAAGCGCGGGGTGATCCCGGCAGCGATCAGCGCTTCGCTGGCTTTCTCGACCTTGTGCTGGGCAGTGGCCAGGGCGCGTTCTGCCGAGTCGCGGGGGCTGGTATGCAAGGCCTCCCAAGCGCAGCGCTTGCAGCCACGCGCCAGCATCGAGCCGTCCAGCTGCTCGACTTCGCTCATATCGACGCGGCCATGCACCGGGCACTCGCCGGAGATGATGCGTTTGGCCGGGGCGCGGTGGAACAGATCAGAAATTTGGGCGGCCATCGTGGCTCTCCTGGTACATGTCATCGGTGTGATGCGGGAGGTTGTTGAAGGCACCACCTTGAGCAGTCGCGCCGGCGGGCTGCAGAACGTCGTGCCAGCGCTCGCCGTTGAGCCAGGTCGAGGCCATTGGGATGTACTGGCCGTTGTCCTTGGTCCAATCACGCGACACGCAGTGCTGGGCTAGAGCTGTGATCATCACGGCCTGAAGCTCAGCTTCCGGGCTGAGCTTGTTCCATGCCTTCAGTGCGTCTTTGCGGCTCTTCTTTTTCGGGTACAACTTCCAGAACTGCTCGAACCCGTCTGCCACCGAAGTGCACATAGGTTTAGGTTCCTTGACTGGTTCAGAAAGGTGACTGGTTCTGGGGGCAGCTGCCGCCCCACCCCCTGGGTTTTCTGCCGCCCCAGGTGGGTTTTCTGCCGCCCTACCCCATAGGGCATCTGCCGCCCCACCCCAAAGGTTCAAGTGGAAGACGTTGGACTGGTTCAACTCACCGTTGCGTCGGAACTCCCGGCGCACCAGGCCAGCTTTCTCCAGCTCGCGGATGTGTGTTTTCACGGTCGAGCGCGCGATCTCGCATTGATCGGCGATGTGCTGATACGACGGCCAGCACTCGCCTTGATCGCTGGCGTTGTCCGCCAGTTTGATCAGTACCAGCTTGCGCAGCGGGTTGCCGACCTTGGTCTTCATGGCCTTGACCATCAATTCCATGCTCATGGGTCAAATCTCCAACTCAGCGGTAATCCGCTGGACAAACTGGTCGTAGGGTTCAGCTATGGCGATTCCCTGCTCTTCCAAAGCGGCTCGATGTGCTTTGGCTGTGCTGTAAACCACCCACCGTTCGCGTTCAGTCAAATGTCGAGCCCCGGCGTAGCTGGGCCATGGACACATCACCACAGACTTGGCAGGGTCTGGCTCAGTCGCTGAGGCCAGCCCGTCCTGATCGATTGCGAGCCGTTCAAGGAACGCCTGATTCACCTGTTCCCGGAGCTCAAGGGCCGGGAATCCGGTTAGTCGCCGAACCAGAACCCGCAAAGCCCACTGAGCCATGAGCACTTCAAACTTGGCTTCGCGTAGGGAGTCTTCCTCTGCCTCATCCGAGAAGAAGATTTCCTCAGCCAAGTCGCAGTGGGTCCAGGCCCGGTACGCGAGCTGATCGTTGGTCAATGGTTCGAAGTACGCCTCATTGATCACCACCGGATCAGTTGGCTTCCGCCCAAACATCTGGATCACGTTGTCGGTCATTGCGGCAACCTCGGGTTGATCTTGAATCGCCCCTGCGGGATCTCCGGGTGGGTTGCACGCTCGGAAGTGACGTACGCGCATTGCTCTACGAACTGGTCAAATCGGCGCGTGATCGCCGGCTTGGGCCAGATCGCGAACGGCTGGCCCCCTTCTTCGGAATGACGACTGCGCACCATGGCAAACGGCAGCGGGGCCCCTGACACCTCACGCATCACCGCGTTGACCACCCAGGCTGGAAGGCCATGGCGATTGTTGATGCGTTCGCGAATCGTGGTGATGGTCTCGAAGCCGCTGGGCACGGAGTCGAGATAACGGACCTGCTCCAGCCGGCTGGTGCGGTCCTCCACCTGAGCCAGAGCCTGCTGCTGCTCCGCCTGCTTCCGCTCAATCGCCACCAGGTGGTTTGCACTGGCAGCGATCAGCTCGGCCTGGGTCATGGGCCGGGGCGCAGACCCTTCCATCTCTTTGAGTTTTTCAGTGACGCGACGCCGGACAGATTTTGACTCGCGCATTCCAACCAGAAGGCATTGGTCGCGAGTCAGGTCGTAACAGTCCATCAGCGCCCCGCTTTGGGGGTGTGCAATTTTTCTGCATACCCCCAGTTCACCTTCAAGCTCGTCCTCGATCTTGGCTATTAGCTGATCGTTGCGGATCTTCGGCTCGCCAGCCTGCTCACGAGCATCGTTGATCAGATCGCGCAGCTGCGTGCTGGGCATGGTGCTGTCAGTTGAGATGGACAGATTCATTCAGCACCTCCCACATGCTTTGCGTCATGGAAGGCGGCTGCGTTGCGGTGCGGGTACAGGAAATTTCGAGTGTCGAAGACGACACGCTCAAACAGACGCTCAAGCTCGCCAGTTACAGGATTATCGAAGCCCCCGAGTGAAGGCACGACATGCGCCCAGTACAGAGCTTTGATCAACTTGAATGACTCGCGGGCTTCGTTGAAGCGTGCGATTTCGGCGGCGGTGAGGGTTACGTCCTGGACGATCTCGCCGGCAACTGAGATCGGCATCAGTTGGGTGCGCACGGTTAGCATGCATCACCTCCCGCTCCACGGACTGGAGAGGTAGATTTCTGGGGCGCGCGCCCTTCGAGGTCGATAATCGACAACCCGGTACCACCGTAGTTGTTGAGGTGACCTTCAAAGCCGAGCAATTTGTGATTGGTAGCCTGGCAATCACCGACCCAACGGTCGTAATCCACATGGCGTCCGACCTCCTGATCCGCCACCCAGCCCGGCAACTGGCCGTGGAGGCGCATCTCTGAAAGGTAGGTCCACCAACGACTGGCATGGTTTCGCTCGGCAATCAGCAATCCGACGACGACTGCGCGCTGGTCTTGGGTGAAGATCGCGGCAAGACCGCCGTCAAGCTGGCAAACACCAGTTAAAGCTGGCGGATGTTGATTTGGAGTTTCGTCGGTGGTATTTTTTGGGTGCATGAAATCGTCTCCAAGTGACGAAGATTCAAGAAGGTCCCCTGCAAGGGACTGGTTAAAGGCCCGCCTGCGAAGCGGGCTTTTTGTTGCCTGGTAAAAAGTCAGCCAGACAGCAAAAACAGGGATGGGCAGACCCTCATCGCTGGACCGCCCGGATACTGGATGGTTGAACAGCCACTTCAGTTGACTCTGCAAGACCGAAGATCGAGGACATAATTAGCTCAAGGTCGGCACGCGGTCTGTCTACGGCGCCGCTGCAAGGGAACGACTTGAGCTCGAACGCCTCAAGGCGTCCGCCAGCTCGCGAACGAACTAGAATTTGTCGGCCACTCCTGATGGCTTTGCTGATAGCAGCTTGGCTAGTGCCAAGTTTCTTTGCGGCTTCTTCCTGGCCATGCTGACCAACGAAATCCGCCAACTGAACTGGTGTCATGGACTCACCTGAGAACGGCTTACTGCACAAAAGATAACCGCCGGTAGTAGAAATGTCCACACTTGTAGTTTTTGACCTGCATAACCATCGGTTCTAGGATGAACGCATGAAAAAACGAGCCCTTACCCCAGAACAAGCCGAAGAGTGCGCCAAGCTCAAAGAGACGTTTCTCTCTCGGAGAAACCGAAAGGTCACCCAGGGAGCAATAGCGACCGAGCTTGAGATCAGCCAAGCAGCGGTTAGCCATTACCTGAACGGATACAATCCTCTTAACGCTCGCACGGCCGCAGTCTTTGCAAAGATGCTTGAGGTGCCGGTATCCCATTTCAGCCCTCGCCTAGCGAAGGAAATTGCGTACACCACCGAGGCAGCTCGTATCGGTGAAGTCGCATCTGCGGAAGACAGCAATATCAAACTCACTGCTCAGCCATCCATGTCTTATCGTTACCCAGTAATCAGCTGGGTAGCAGCTGGCGACTGGGCCGAGGCCGTTGAACCTTTCCCGCCCGGCTTCGCAGACAGGTATGAGGTTTCGGATTACGAAGCCAAAGGCGCTGCGTTCTGGCTCGAGGTCAAAGGTGACTCAATGACTGCGCCGAGCGGTGTCAGCATTCCAGAGGGTATGATGATTCTGGTGGACACTGATGCTGACGCCAGCTCGGGGAAGCTCGTAGTTGCAAAGCTAACCGACAGCAATGAAGCGACTTTCAAGAAGCTGATCGAAGACGCCGGCCGCAGATTCCTGAAGCCTCTCAACCCCGATTACCCGATGCTCCAGGTGAATGGAAATTGCAAGATCATTGGCGTCGTGGTTCGAGCCATGCTGAGGCTCTGACAGCATTTCCCATAAGTAAATGGCCCGCAAAAGCGGGCTTTTTATTGGCCTCAGAAAAAATTATAACCATTGGTATTGACCAACAAATATAACCGCTAGTATCTTCTGCTCATTGCCACCACGCATGGAGCAGCCGACATGACTACGAACACCATCACCTTGTCTGGATTTACAGGATTACTAGGCTGCGGAGCAGCTCCGCGTGAGCTGGAGTGCCTGTTAGCCATCGCTGGCGGCGCTTCGGGCAAAGAAGCTGCTCGGGCATTGGGCATCAGCGAGGATGGCGTCAAGAAGCGCCTGATCGCCCTCGGCACGAAATGGGGTGTCACCCGTCGCGCCGCGCTGGTGGCTGAGGCATTCAAGCGTGGCGTCATCAGTCCGGCCGTAACCGCACTGGTGCTGATCATGGCCATCCACGGCATGATCGGAGACGACCAGGCAATGCGTGTTCGTCGTGGCGGCAACAGCGGCGAACGGAAGATAGAAACCCGTATAGCAACCCGGCGCGCTGAGTGCGCCTTGGCGGTGGCGTGACGCTACCCGCCTGACCCAACCCCGATTTTGCGAAAGCCAACAAACGCGGCAGGCCACCGGCTTGCCTGAAGAAAGCTCCACAACCCAAGAGGAAAGACCCATGTTCGGTATTGGAAAGAAACTGTTCGGCGCCAAGCGCGCAGTCAAGAAACTGGAAAGCCGTGACTTGATGCAAGCCATCGTCGGCGGCTGCCTACTGGTCGCGGCGGCTGACGGCGAGATCAGCAAGAACGAGGCGGCTCAGATCGACATTCAGATCCGGGCAAACAAGAACCTGGAGCACTTCGGCCAAGAGATCACCACCACCGTGAACCTCTTCACCGAACAACTGCAGGCCGGGTTCCGCCTGGGGCGCATGAACATCATGCGCGAGATCGCGGACATCAAGAACAACCCTCTCGATGCGGAGGAGGTGTTCGTGAACATGATCACCGTTGCCGAGGGCGACGGAAACATCAGCCCCGAAGAACTCAAGGTCCTGGCCGAAGTTGGTGTGCAGCTGGGCTTGCGCCCCAAAGACTTCGGTATCGAGGCTTGAAGCGCAAGCATATAGGTCTGGGCGCGGTTGTAGGACTTGCCCTGTGCGCGCTCGCAATCGCCGCTGTTGTGAACTAGGGGTCGTGCCAATGGTACGGCTACCAGACCGAACGGCACACCAAGTTCGCGCCCTACGTCGGCTGCATGGTGAAAACCACCGGCGGCTGGGTACCACGCAACGAGCTGCGCACAACGCAATGAATGGAGGGGCGGCAATCGTCGCCCTCCCCCACAAGGAGTTCTGATTATGTTGATCCTCACCCGCCGCGTAGGCGAAACCATCCGCATCAACAACGATATCGCTGTCACCATTCTCGGCGTAAAAGGTATGCAAACCCGCGTCGGGGTCGGAGCCCCGGCCGGTGTATCCGTGCATCGACAGGAAATCTTCGAGCGCATTCTCGCCCAGGGCGATCATCTCCCCTCCACCTCTCAAAGCTCAGAGGCTGCGCCGGTCGATCCTCGCGACCTGTTCATTGCCGCAAATCCGATCGGCGCCAGCGAGACCGAACTGGAAAAAGGTCCGGTGAGCGGCTTCGTCGACGACCGCACCCACGGTGACTATTTGATTTTCTTGGCCGGCTTCCGGGCCGCCACCGGAGGTGAGCATGTCGGCGCCTGAGCGTATCACCCTGGTGCTGCGCGCCAGCGAAGCGGCGCCACTCACGAGCATCCTGCCGTTCACCAAGCTGGGTGATCTGGTCTCAGCTGGCCGAGGGCTGGCGGTAATCGCCGGCGCAAGCGAGGGGGACCTGCAGGCCAAGCTGGAAGAGCGTGATACCCAGCTGCAGGAAGCCGACACACTGCTGCGGGAAGCAATCGCCTACATCAACGACGACCTAGTCAACGTCGAGTATCGCGACATGCTTCTCGCCCGGATCGACAAGCTCCTTGATCGTGACCAGGCGCAGCATACGGAAAAGCCACGGGAGCAGGATCCATGAGCCAGGCCGGCCTGCTCCTGCTGCTGTGGGATGCCCTGCAGCACCGTCAAACCACCTTTGGCCAAGTGCTCGACCTGTCCACCGCTTGTGGCCTGGACGGTCGCCGGGTGCTGGCCGACCATTTTCGGAGGCTGCCATGATCAAGCACCGAGCAATCAACCCGGCTGCCCTCCCCGCCATCGGCCAGCCTCTGGGCGGTGGCTTCTACGCCGGGCGCCTGTTCTTCGCCGGAGCCGAGCACGCGGTCATCGACTCCGGGCGCGGGTTCGAGAGCCAGGCACAGTGGCAGGACCAGTCAGGCCCAAGAATCACCGTTAAGGGCGCCCAGTGCCGCCACGACGGTTACGCCAACACCCTGGCCATGGCCGAATCCGGCAGCGCAATCGCCCGCAAGGTCCTGGGCATGACCATCCGTGGCCAGCGGGGCTGGCACCTGCCGAGCATCGAGCAACTGCAGGTCATGCGGGCCAACCTGCTGCAACTGGAAGACTGGGGCCGGTACTGGACCATGCAACGTGAAGGCGGGCCAACGCAGGCCTTTACTAAGGCGGAATACTGGTCCAGCACGCAGAACGCCTCCGGCAGCTCCTGGTGCCTGCACATGCTCCCTTGGTGCGTGCCGGCTACCAACTGGGCAACCAAGTGCAAGGGCATTCGCCCGGTGCGCACACTGCTGATCAGCCAGGATGCTTTTGTGCACGCGCCGTCGACAGACACGCCACTCACCGAGGCTGATCTGCGCGGCCTGGCCAACCAGCAGGCAGTAGCCACCGTGCTCGAGCGGTTCGTGAACGAGGACACCGGCAAATTCTACGGACGCACGGACGCATTGGTGGCTGAGCTGGCGGCACTGGCAACGGCTGTCGTGACAGATCGGCGTGACAACCAGAACCTGGCGCGTCAGGTGGAGTAGATCAATGCGCTACATGACCGTCAGAAAGTTTGCCAGCGAGTCTGGCTACACCGAGGACGCGATCCGCTCAAAGATCCGCGACGGGATCTGGCGGCTTGGTGAAATTTGGCTAAAGGCGCCGGATGGCCGGACGCTTATTGACATGGAAGGGTATGAATCATGGGTAGAGGCGGGAGCGGGGTCAGGGCAGTCTCAGACTCGAGCATCGAGATCACGTTCATGTTCCGGGGTGTTAGGTGCCGCGAGCGCGTCGCGCTCAAGCCCACCGCCACTAATCTGAAGAAGGCGCAGCAACACAAGGCGGCGATCGAGCACGCGATCGCCCAAGGGACGTTCGACTATGCCGTCACGTTCCCTGGATCTCCCCGGGGCGCCAAGTTTGCACCGGAAACCAGCCAGGAAACCGTGGGTGGGTTTCTTACCAGATGGCTGGCCGCCAAGCAGAAGCACATATCGAGTAGTACGTTCGAGGGCTACAGGAAGATCGTCGAGCTTCGACTGGTGCCCGCGCTCGGTCATCATCTGGTGCTGGACTTCAAACGGAAGCTGGTACGCGACTGGCTGGATGGCCTGCAGGTAGGCAACAAGACACTGAGCAATATCCAGAGTTGTCTCAGGTCGGCCTTGAATGACGCCGTAGATGAAGAGCTGCTAGACGTGAACCCGCTGGCAGGCTGGACTTACACTCGTAAAGAGGCGCCGCCCCGGGATGATGATGTGGACCCGTTCTCGCCCGAAGAGCAGCAGGCAATTCTGGCGGCCTTGACCGGTCAGGCGCGAAACATGATGCAGTTCGCACTGTGGACCGGCCTGCGCACCAGCGAACTGGTGGCGCTGGATTGGGGTGATGTGGACTGGGTGCGGGGGGAAGTGATGATCAGCCGGGCAATGACCCAGGCTGCTGGTGGGGTGGCTGAGGTGACGAAGACTGCTGCGGGCCGGCGGTCGGTAAAGCTGCTGGGCCCCGCTCTGGAAGCGCTGACGGCGCAGAAGGCACACACGTTCCTGGCTGATGCAGAGGTCTTCCAAAACCCGCGGACGCTTGAGCGCTGGGCAGGAGATCAACCGATCCGCAAGACGATGTGGCACCCAGCAATGAAGAAGGCCGGCGTTCGGTACCGGCGCCCCTACCAGACTCGGCACACCTACGCTTCGATGATGCTTTCGGCAGGAGAACACCCGATGTGGGTGGCGAAGCAAATGGGGCATACTGATTGGACCATGATTGCCCGCGTCTATGGTCGATGGATGCCATCGGCAGATGTGGATGCAGGTTTCAAAGCCGAGAAATTTTGGTCATCAGTTAAAGCGAACGAAGGGATTAAGCATGTTGGAGCAAAGCCTGGAGACTAAGGATATTTTCTATGCCATCTCCAATTTTTATCCGGAACTAAACGTATCCATTAGGTTTATTAGTAAACAATCATTCAGTAAGACACCAGAAGAAAACTTGCTAGAAGCTGGAATCGAATTTGATTCGATACTGCGCTTCAAAGACCAATCTATCCAGTCCCTGGAGGGCAACGGATATACAATGGTCAATGCCGGAGGGTTTGCCACCAACTATGTGAGGAACGGCACAGTAGGAACCGCCGTCTTTCTCGGCCAAGAACCAGCTGGTGTTACAGAAGCTGAAGCTCCTAATATTTACTGGGCTTTGCAAACTATTCTGCTTCATCACGAGCTGATGCATGCCAAAGACCTGTATTTACAAAAAAACTTTGACAGCTCAGATATGAGCGTAAACTTAGTTAAAGCTGAAATCTACGCAGATGTGGCGACTTTGCGATTTTTTGAAAAGCATAAGAAATCCGGCGGAGACACCTACAGAAACCTATATGCAGCAGGGATCGTGGGGCGAGAAGGCACTGGAATCTATAAGCAGATTTTCAAAGGAATCACCAAGAGCTTTCCCGAGGCTCAGTTGCGAGCCTGGGCGTCCATGAGCGTGATACCGCCCATCAAATGACAGCTTTATGGCAGCCTTAACGCTGAGGCATGCGTAAATACTAGGATAGACGGGGGTTCAAATCCCCCCGGCTCCACCAAATGATCAATCAAAGACGTCCACGGACGTCTTTTTTTGTGCCTGAAACTCAGCAAATACGGGGCTTTCAGCGCCATGGCGATCCAATAGCGTCCAGCAGCATCTATGTTTTCGTGTATTCCACGTGGTATTCCAAGCACTCAGCTGGTATTTTTTGGAATACACAACCAGCTTTGGAATACATCATGGGTGCCCAAGCTACTCGCCTCTCTGACCTCAAAGTCAAAACCGCCAAGCCTAGTGAAAAGGACTACACACTAACTGATGGCAACGGCCTCCAGATGCGAGTGAGAAGCAATGGCTCTAAGCTGTGGAATTTTAACTATATCCATCCCGTAACGAAGAAACGGATAAACATGGGTCTAGGAACTTTCCCTGAAGTGAGCCTGGCTCAGGCGCGCAAGCGAACCGTCGAGGCTAGGGAGCTTGTTGCCCAAGGAGTCGATCCGAAGGAACAGCGCAACGCTAACCGTCAGGCGAAAAAAGCCGCGACCGAACATACCTTTCAGAACATCGCGACGGCTTGGTATGAGCTGAAAAAGGACTCGGTGACACAGGCCTACGCTGAGGACATCTGGCGCTCCCTCACGCTACACATCTTCCCTGATTTGGGCACCACTCCGATCTCAGCCATCAACGCCCCTCAGGTTATCAACTTGCTCCGACCACTCGAAACCAAGGGCAGCCTTGAGACTGTGAAGCGGCTGACGCAGCGACTCAACGAGATCATGACCTACGGGGTCAACTCGGGACTGATTCACGCGAACCCCCTTAGCGGCATCCGCTCCGTCTTCAAGAAACCGAAAAAGAAAAACATGCCGGCACTACCCCCCGATGAGCTGAAAGAGCTCATGGTGGCAATAGCCAATGCCAGCATAAAAAGAACAACCCGCTGCCTGATCGAATGGCAGCTCCACACCATGACTCGACCAATCGAGGCAGCAACCACCCGCTGGGCAGATATCGACATCGAGAAGAAGATCTGGACGATCCCTGCGGAGCGTATGAAGAAGCGCCGCACGCACATTGTCCCGCTCACGGAGCAGGCTCTCGCGCTCCTGGAAGCTATCAAACCTTACAGTGGACATCGGGAGTATGTGTTCCCCGCAGACCGAAACCCCCGCACCCACTGCAACAGCCAGACCGCCAACATGGCGCTGAAACGAATGGGCTTCGAGGGACGCCTGGTCAGCCACGGCATGCGCTCGATGGGTAGCACCATCCTCAACGAGCATGGCTGGGATCCCGAGTTGATCGAGGTAGCACTGGCCCACGTCGATAAAGACGAGGTTCGCAGTGCCTACAACCGTGCGGACTACATCGAGCGGAGACGCCCGATGATGACCTGGTGGAGTGAGCACATCCAGGGAGCAGCAACGGGCAATCTGTCGGTATCAGCTATCCAGGAGAATAGGGACAAAAAAGTCGTTTCGATACGTTGACCAACAAACACTGCCCAAAAGTAGTCGTTTGCAATAGACAAATAACTACTATTCGCAAACATTTGCACGGAATACGGATGTGCCGGATTTAGCCCGATAGCACGCCGCTATTGGAGACCCGTCATTTCTTTAAGGACCCTCTACATCAGGGTTGACCGGCGCACCTTTGTTACCTATCGGATTAGCTAAGGTATTGTCTCTACCTCGTCTATGGTAAACCAGTTGCTTTCCTTGATTCTATCAAGTGCCGCTGCTGGGTCGGACGACCAGAGCACCAGGGCAAGCGACTCCTGAGCGCGGCTGCAGGTTACGTAAAACAACCGCAAGGTGCGGTCGATAGTCGTTTCTTTGCCCTGCTCTGCGTTCTCTTTGTCCCGCTTGCTAAGCTCCACACCACCAAAAATCTTGTCGTAGGAAATAAGGAAACCACCAGCAAGAGCATCATCCATAACAACCATGACGTGCATAAACTCAGAACCTTTCACCACCTGATGCGTTGCAAGAACTGAATTCCCGGCGAGGTAAGTTCGGTAAAGTCTGAGTTGACTCCAAGGTGCGGCGAACAGCGCACACCACCCACGCCGCATCCTGGCCTGTTTGGATTCCTCTTCCCCCCGGCCCGGTGCCGGAAGAGGTGGCGACTTGTCCGCATATGCTTCCGAGAGGCGATGATCGACTTCAAATAAGTGTGCGCTCAAGACTGGTGCGAGCACTTCTGCAATAGTTGAGTTTGAATTGCCGCAGGCGGTGGCAAATGCAGTGATGGCATTCAGCATCTCCTCCACGCGACTCGCTCGTGAGACACATTCCTCCGGTAGGTTGTCGAGGCGTCCATACCGACGAAATACCTCTGTGACCTTTAACTCGTTTACGGCACCGTCAATATCTACGCATGCTTCAAGCTGAGCAAGCTCGTTTAGGAGAACCTGCACTGCAGAAGGCCCCTTGTTATCACCACTGCCAGAAGGCGCTGCGGCGTCAGGATCTAGCAGGACCATAGCCTCATACACATCGAGAAATGAGCCACGAGTGGCGACGAGCTTGTGCTCCAGCGCGAGCAACTGATACTGGCCTTGATACCACGCGGCGTCCCCAGTGGCTCCGTGCATCCGATCTGAGCACCAACGTTCACCGATCACTTTGTTCTCCGGAGAACGCGAAGTATCCCCCACGAAGATCCGAACCACTCCTCCGGCCTTTTCAGTTCTAGGATGCTGCTCCACACCGTTTATAGGCTGCGTCCGGCCATCAAGCTCAGCTTCCCAAACTCTGTTAATGAGAGTGACGATTCGGCGCTGGCTGCGATGGTTCATCTGCAGCTCTGGCGTTGCCCAGTTTTGCGGGACAAGACTTGAAAGATCGGCGTGCCCGTGCGCATAAATGCGTTGCCGGTGATCACCGAGCAGCCCAAGAGTCAAGTCGCTCCCTTCCTGCTCTGCAAGCCCCATCAAAGCGTCCAGCATGCCTTTCATTGTGTCCTGCGACTCATCAATAAGAATTATGGGGTGGCGGTCCTTGAGAATGGTTTGGAGCGTAAGTTTATTTCGGAGCAGCCACGCTGTCGCGTCGAGGACATAGTTGTGCGCAAGTGCGCCGGGGCCGTACGTGTTGCGATCAGGATGGTAGATGAACACTTCGGTCGCTCTAAAGGCCTCGATATCATCCTTGATTTCGTCAAGATCTCGCTGTTTAGCTGGCGTAATGCCTCTCGGCTTGGCTTGCGCCTCGGCAGTTTCTTTCGCAAGTTGAGCTTCTTTAACGGCAACAAGTGCTTCTCGAATATCATCGTTGAAGCCGCTGATGAGCTCCCAACAAAATGAGTGGATCGTCGATACGCAGACTAAGTCGTTGTCGCCGAGGCGTCCGTTGATGACCGAGACGGCATTCTTGGTATATGTCACCACCCTAATCGAGCGCCCGTACATTCGCAGACGCCGTGCTAACTTATTGCCTTTATCGTGTTCGATGACGCCGGTAAGTCGCCGAAGAACTTCAACCAGAGTACGAGTTTTACCGGAACCGGCACCCGCAAAAAGGAAATAGCTGCGCGGCGGTTCTTCCGTAAGGTAGCCACAGATTTCATCAACTACGCCGGCATCGCGATCGTTGCCAAGGGTCGGAACCGCAGTCATGGCACCAACTCCGGGTTGGGATCCAATTGTTTTTGAAGCCATTCTAAGGCATCCGCAATGTACTTAGGGCAAGCAATTGGTTCGGCCGCCGCAATCATCTCAAAGATGCTTGCAGCGAAGTCTCCTTTATTGAATGAGCCGTGCATGAGTTTGTGTAGAGATGCGACCAAATCCGAAATATTTTCATGGTCGGCAACGCGTCGAGCTACGGAGCCGAGTGCGCCTTTGGGCGGCTTAATTTTGTTGCCATAGCCGTCGACCTTCTCATCCATAAGACCTTTGAACCAAGGAATGTTCTTGAGAATAAGTGAGTCTTCAAAGGTGCTAGGCCAATGGTCGCCCGCTTCAGCCACGGGCAGTTGCCAGGCGAAGCGCACTAAACATTCAGAGACTTCGCTCCAAACAAGTTGTACCTCTACTGGGTTTTTGAAATCTTCGAGCTGCTGCAGTTTCGGATGCCAACCGCGCAGCGTCGGGTTCCCGCATTGCAGCCCGGCTTGGCCAGTATTAGCCACTGCAACTAGAGTGGTGGTCGGCTCACCATCCTTCGTCGGCTTCCCAGCTTTCTCCTCAACGGGGTCGACGTCGGTGATGATGACCGTGGGAATGCGAAGCTTTTCCACGAGAGGCTTAAGCCGATGAGCGTGACTACCGCCGATGTCTAGGAACGACAGATAGCGGCTGTTGAGAACTTCAAAATCTCGTTCGATGAAAAGCGGGACCAGCATGCGCTCAGCAACGCCTTCAACGAAGATTGCAGCATTGGCAAACAAAAGGTCAGTATGCTGAACGCGGAAATACCGCTCTGCGAATTGACGGGTCTTTTGGTCATCACCGAAAATTTTCCCAAGATTAACCACCTCAGTGGTCGGCATGGGATTTTCTGCGCTCTTTGCTATGCGACGGACGTATCGTAATCGATCAAAACTCTCTGCGTGCGCGAGATGGCTGGAGTGAGTACTGATAATTAACTGGCTTTTAAGTCCTGACGCTTCTTTTTCGTTCGGGCTGATCAGCTTGTGAGCCTTATCTGGGAAGATACGCTGCACTTGAACATGAAGATGCGCCTCAGGCTCCTCAACCAATACTAGATGAACGGGTACCGGGGCACCTTTTTCAGGCTTGAGTCGAGCCGCTTTGAAAGAAACCAGTTGATAGCTGAGCGATTGGAGATTTTGGTATCCAAGGCCTATGGAGTACTCGGGAAGAAGCTCTTCTAGTGAGTCCTTCTGCATGCTGTATTGGACTGCAGTACCATGGTCGAGCAAATCAGCTGTCTGTATGCGCGTGCGGAAGCGAATTTCTTGGGGATCGTGCAGCCCTGGGTATCCGAGTTCTCTGACCTCTTCCACCGACGGAGCGATCGCCTCGTGAATTTTCTTGTCCAGTTCCTGCTGTGCCTCCGCGACCGCCTTAATAAGGTCTGCGCGATGCCCATGACCTGTTGTAGCAATATTTAGGTGTTGTCGAGCAAACTTGAGAAGTTGATTGGAGAACATGCCGACACGATGGGGGCCAGAAGCAGATCGAGAATCAGCTTCCTCACCTCCAAGACCCCGCTGCGCTGCTACGAAGTCAACATGTATCAATTTCTGTAGATTTTTGCGCTCAATTGGACTGGCGTCTGCCGGCAGAGTCTGAGCGGCATAGGTCTCGAGCCCGTCCAGTGGATTTTTGTCTGCATCTAATTTGTATGCTCGGACTTGACCCAACCTTTGTGGCTCGCGCAACCAAAAGTCGAGGAGGTCAATGGGCCAGGCAAGCGAATCCGCCCCCATATCCTTCACCGGCAGTCGCGCGGTGTGGTATGCCCAAGCCAGCTGCTTCAACTCGTCAACGCTTGCAGCGGGCTCCAGACGCAACCGTACCCCAACGGCCCCTCCTTTCCAGCTGAATTTTGAGAGAAACGGGGCGACATAGTGGAACATGCCAGCCTCCGCATCGAACCATAGGTCCAACGTCGGCATAGCCGAGTGAATGACTCCAAGCTGCTCGATCCATTGCTCTTCGGATCCAATCACTGTCGACGGGTTTTCCTTCAGCAATTCCCAAGCTTTACCAAGCGCTCGCAACTTCGGCCACTGCGACAGACTGATATCGAAAGCGCCGAAGCGAGAGCCATCTGAAAGGAAGTGGCGTAGCGCTGCAAGAACCGATGTTTTGCCGCTATTGTTGGCTCCGACAAGAATAGTAGTTTTCTTATCGATATCTAGCTGGACCTTGCCAAGCCGCCGGAACTGACAAAGCTCTAGGAGTCGAAGGGTGATGCTTCCAGCTACCGGCGTGGCGACAACCGCTTCTGGCATTTTGGTTCCTCTCAATCCATGGGGGCACACCAATTCAGAACAATATATCTGTTCGTCCACTCTTGGCCGACTGTAGCTCACTGCGCCTTAGTAAGCTGCTGAAAAACGGCCATTCGATTCGAAAAAAACTCAGCCCTACATAACAGCAGCGACATTCCTACCAATGAGGTTCTCACCATGTCATTGCAGTGCCCTCGCTGTAACTCCCCCAAGATCGCTTCCTTCCATCACGCCATGAAAGTCGGTGCAGCTATTGGCACTGTAGGCGGTGTTGCGCGTGGCGTCAGCGCAGCCTGGACCGGTGGGCAGGCCGGCGCAGCCATCGGCGCGCTCGCCGGGCCGGTCGGTATCACACTCGGCTCAGTGTCGGGCGCCATCCTCGGCGGTCTGGCGGGTGGCGTCGGTGGATGCGCGCTCGGCGCTCAACTCGGCGAGTCGCTCGACCGCCACGTTCTGGCCCACAACCTTTGCCTGCTCTGCGGTCATCGCTTCAACCTGCCGACCTGATCCAGCGCTGTTCCCATCCATTCATCTAGTCGGTGCTGCGCCTCGCTCAGCGCTTTATACCGATTTGCACCTAAAGGAATCACTCACATGGCACATCTCGTCGAAACCATGGCCTACGCTGGCGCTACCCCGTGGCATGGCCTGGGCAATCAGCTCACGCAAAAGCAACCCATCGAAGTCTGGCAACGCGAAGCCGGCATGGACTGGCAGATCCTCGAAAGCCCCGTGCATTTCAAATCGAATGCCGTCGGCCACCTGGGCGCGATCCACTCCTTCCCCGAGCAAAAGGTGCTCTACCGCTCCGACAGCAAGGCGCCGCTGTCGGTGGTCTCACAGCGTTACCACACCGTGCAGCCCCGGGAAGTGCTCGAATTTTATCGTGACCTCACCGAGGTTTCCGGCTACGAGTTGGAAACGGCTGGCGTACTCAAGGGCGGTCGCAAGTTCTGGGCGCTGGCGCGTACCGGGCAAGGCGCGGCGCTCAAGGGCAACGACCAGGTGAATGGTTATCTGCTGCTGGCGACGTCCTGCGACGGCACCCTGGCCACCACCGCCACTCCGACCACCGTACGGGTGGTGTGCAATAACACCCTGACCATCGCCCTGGACGGCACCAGTCGGGCGATCAAGGTGCCGCACAA